>QIEW01000342.1 GCA_003230535.1 bacterium | reverse complement strand
TCCACCATTTCCAAAGTCCCCCTTAAATGATTTATTAATATACACCTTATCCTCCTCCTTTATTCTTTATCAATTTGTTTTTGATTACCCTGCCAATAATGACTTTCTATATTTAAAGATACCTTTCTGCCTCCCATTATTCCCCGTCTTAACAGAAAACTTACTGTTTTCATTGTGAATTTTAGACCCGTTTTTCTTGGGGGAAAATTCCTGTTATTTTTTTATCGGTTTAGCGGAATTCCTGTGAATTCCTGTTAAAATAAGATCAATCAAGTAAAACGGCAATTTTATTTAGGGATAATTATCGGAACAGGAAGGTTTTTCTATGGAATTACCGGAAGTAGAAATTATTGTCACAGTCCTTAACAAGAAAATTATTGGCCAACAGATTGAAAAGGTGGAGATATTTAAACCCCAGATGCTGGAGAGATGTACAACCCAGGAAGTAGAGGATAATCTTTCCGGCCAGACCATAACCAGCTGCATCCGGCGGGGAAAGCTTATTTTAAAAGGGATGAGCAATGGCGCACACCTTATCACTCATCCCAGGATGACCGGAATTTACCATTATTACCAAGGATATAAACCACCTATACAACAAGTTAACAAATTAGACAATCAAATTAAACAAAAGATGCTAAAATCGTTAAATTTTAAAGAAATATTTGCACGTTCAAATGTCACCACAAATAAGTATACCAGAATGATCTTGTACTTTTCAAGGGGTGGGAAGCTTTATTATCAGGATAAACGGGCGTTAGGGAAAATTTTTCTTTATCGCCCCGGCGAACCAATCTCAGCGCTAGCCCATTTGGGAGTAGAACCATTAACTGAGGAGTTTACGGCTAAGTTATTAAAAGAGAAACTCCACAACTGCCGCCGTCAGCTAAAACCCTTGCTTTTAGATCAGAGGATAATTGTAGGTATTGGCAATATTTATGCCGCCGAAATTTTATATCATGCCGGAATCTCTCCTTTTAAAAGGGGGAATGAACTTAACGATGAGGAGCTATGGCGATTAGTTAAGGCCGCCAAAGCTATTCTGAAGAAAGCTATTGCCCTTAGAGGTACACATATATCAGACTTCAAGGACCCCCAAGGCGAGGAAGGTGAGTTCTGGAAGGAACTGTGTGTCTACCAGCAGGCAGGGAACCTGTGCTCCCGCTGCGGACACCGGATCGCCCATACACGCCAACAGCAGCGGAGTACTTACTTCTGCCCCGGCTGCCAGGCATTGTAATTGCCGCCGCAGAAGCCGGAGCGGCAACTGTCTCCAACGTCCACTCGGACTATGTAGCTTCATCCTTGGCTTCCAACTGGCGCATAGTTTTAAACCAGCCCGCCAGCTTATCAGCTACCGGTTTTGCAAATCTGCCGACCACGGAAATAGGAATTACCGCCGGGGTTTTGGTAACACCCGCAAAGGTTACCCCAAAATTTTTAGCGATCTGGTTGGCATCACGGGTAAAATCCTGCTGCGGGCCGTTTTGTGGTCCCGCCACCAACAGCAGGGCGCTCCCGTCTTCCCGGAAGTCGAGCATGGTCTCCACCTCTTCCGGGCGGAAGGTGGCGCTTTGACACTCGCCGGAAATGATCCAGAGCTGCTTATATCCCCCCAGCAATTCCGGTGTAATCTCGGGGTCTGCACGCCTGTCGGTGAGGGTCGCCTCAAATCCGTACTCTTTGAGTAACCCCGGAAGAGCGCTGAGTTGATCCGAATTATAACCGGAGCCGGAGCCGGAATATGTATTATAGAGCAGTATCTTACGATTAGTGCCGCTAAAACTGGCCTCCTCCAACCAACGGGCGATATTCCTGATATAGAGTTTGTTATCCTGGAGGTCAAGCCCGGCGTTAGTGAACCTGGACAAGTCAGCGTCGAATACTAAGCCGCTCCCTCCTTCTACATCCTTATAGACGGCAATCAACGGTTTATCACCGGGATCTGCGGCGATATGCACATACTCATGAGATTTTTGGATAATAGAAGCCTCTCCCCCTGAAATTGCCGCTACGCCGTGGAAGACGGGACTCCCGCTGTCTGTATAATTAGGGAATATGAACCAATTAAAAGTATATGCGAAAAATATGGTTCCACAGATGCTTATCACCATATAGAGGACAAACACGCGTTTCTTGAACATTGACCATAACACCAGCATGGCTGGGATGGCCGTCACCGGACCTCCGATTAAAAATGCCAGCGCCGCTCCTTTATTTAGGGTGCCCGGCAGGGTTTCCTTAATATGATAAAGAATACTGGAGGCGCTGATCTGATGTAGAAATATCGGTATACTTCCAATGGTGACCCAAATTGGCGAAAAGGCGCTCTGGTGCCCAAACAGCCCTATAAGCCATTGCTGCGGCATGTACTCCTGGATTATTGTACCTACCGCTATTCCGACCAAGACATATTTGCCGATAGACCAGGTCATTTCCAAGGCCTTGGCCCAGTAAATGATAAACTTATTAGGATGTTTGGCGGCAATACGGTTACTGAATTTTTCCCGACAAGTACACCGCAGCCGTTCATCAGGATAGTCGGGATCGTGGACGTCCAACTCCCCATCCACCATCGTTCCATCGGTAAATAGATTCTCCGAAAAATACTTCTTCCTTAAAAGATGCGTTACCACTCCTCCCAGAACTCCCATCAGGAATGCAGCCAATGTCCGAATAAAAGCCCACTCGGCGCCCAGATCATTAATGGTAAGCAGATAGGCGGTAGGGCTCATCAGCGGCGAGGCGATCAACAGGGCCATTACCGGCGCCAGAGGTAACCCGACGGCTACCAGAGTCACGGCGGTGGTGAGTATACCGCAGGCACATAAAGGACTGAAGACCCCGATGAGAGCCGCCAAAAATATACCGCCAAAACCGTACTTAATAAGGGTTTTTCTGAGCCTGATATGAAATTTATAGGTCCTGATCCAGGCGGCAAGCAGGATACCGATCAGAAAGTAGATCCAGATATCGCCTATCTCGCCCAAAATACCATGTCCGCCGATAATGAGGTGCCAGACCTCCTCCAGAAGAACCAAGGGGAAAAATCTTCCTTCCAGCGCGGTTAGTCCGCCTTCATGCGTCCCATAGGTCCAAACATGCCACGTCATCAGTACCAATCCCATGAGGATCAGGGACAATAAAGTCAGATTTACCGTTCGATGCTGCCGCTTATGTGTTGCGCACTTTTCCGCCATATGTTAAAAAACTCCTCTCATTTAGCTTTGCTTAGCCATGCCCAAATAACTGCTATCGCGCTAATAGTATGTCGATTACGGCTTATATGCAAACCGTTTAACTGCCCTGATGGGAATCCCCCTCTTTTAGAAAAAGGGAAGCTTTATAAAATAATAAGCTGACCCTTTAATCTTCTGTTAAATCCCCCTAAAATCCCCCTTTGTCAAAGGGGGAAACGAAATACCGTCAATTTACGGTTGACATGACACTACGGGAACATTAATCACTCTGATAGTTTTCGGTTGAGCTTCAGCGATTTCCTGGATTTTACGGGTAATTTCAGGGGAAAATGTTTTTCCCCCACATTGTTGGCAGATCACGGACGGCACATCCTCAATTATCATTAGACGACCCTCCACTCGCAGATCTAAGAAAATGACCTCACTTTTTTCTTCTCCACCACAAATAACGCACGGCATTAGCTATTTCCTCCTAATTTTATGAGTGTGCCATTTGCAAGGGTCCGGTTCATACACAGTGATAATAACTACTTCGGGAGGTATAGAACATTGCACATGTATGTGGCGTCCCTCTTTAGTCATCCCGTAAATAAGGCAGCTAGGGGAATATTTATCATCATAGTATTTCTCGATAATTTCCCCATTTAGAATTGCCTCTACTACTTCCTGTTCCTTTATTTTCCGCTCGATACTTTTTACGATAGCATGTATTGAATATCTATATTCAGCCTTCTTTATTTTGTTTATAACCGGTTGAATATCCAAGTGAAGATGCTGCCTATTTAATCGCGGTTAAGCAGTCCTACGCCGATACAGAAGGCCATGCCGACTAATACAGCTATTTTCCCGTTAGGGGTGGGGCCGGCTGAACTGCTGGCAATGGCCCAGTTATGCACCAGGGCTCCGGCGGCCAACATGCCTAATACCGAAACGCCAGCGTCCACATTCCCTTCACCGGACAACACCAGTTGCCGAAACGGGCAGCCTCCCAGTTGCACGGAGGCCAAACCGGTCAGGAACATCCCCAGGAAACTCCAGCCATGCGCCAGATGAGAACCAGGCTGATCATACATCCCCAGGTGAAACTGACCGGTAACCAGCGCTGCGATAAAAGCGAACAGGATCATTAAGGTAAGGCCCACCAGCAGGCTGGCGTCCCCTGCTAAAAACATGTTCCTGAGACTACCCACGATACAGAACCTGGAGCGCTGCGCCAAAACGCCGATAAACAGCCCTACCCCCAGGGAAATATACCAAGGCGCGTAGACCGCTCCCGGCCCCCGCTCGCTAAAGATAATAAAGCTGGGTTTATAGAGGAGGAAAACTACCAGGAGTAAGGCCAGTATGGTAACAACTATCCCTCCGATTGGACTGGAAGGGGCCACATCCCCCAGATAAAAACCCTTGCGCATGTAAGTTATCCCGACCCATACCCCAAAGACCAGCCCAAAGATAGGGGCAACCGCCGTCAGATCACCGGCTGAGAACCTAAAGAGGAGTTTAATCGGGCAGCCAATAAACATGGCGGAACCTACAATGGTAAAAAACCCCAAAACAAAATTCAACATCGGCGCCGGGCTGGCGGTGGGCCTAAAATCACCATTGATCTTAGCTAAGACAAAGGCTCCAATGACAAATCCCATAATCTCCGGCCGCAGATACATCATCCGTACATTATGGTGCATCCCCATGGAACCGGCGATACTTTCCAAAAAACAGGATACACAAACACCGGTATTTTTGGGGTTGCCAAATTCCACCAGCATAACCCCTAAGATACCAAAACTAACACCGGTAGCAATTATAGACCAATTTAGTCCGGGAATCTTTTTAAATAATTTGGACATACCGTTACATTTTTTCTGTTTTGATAAAGGTACAGAAGGTAAGCGAATTGCGTTCTTTATACCTCTATGGGTTCAATTACTACTACTCACAGCCGCCGGCCAGTCTCCGTTGGAGGTAATAAAGAGCCTTGAGGACTTTTTTACTATCCGGACGGTCTTTGAATTCTTTTGTTCTAGCCTTAACAACGGCCTTTTTTACAATAAGCTTTAATTCCGGACCGATTCTGTCGGGACTCTTCCGGTCGACAAGATCCGGGTTTAACTCTACTGCTTGGCGATAATGCTTAAGGCTCTCTTCCAGTTGGTCCTGTTTGGTGTAAGCTCGGGCCAGATAGACATAAGCAAAAGACTCTTTGGGATATTGTTTAATGATATTTTCAGTGGTGGAAACAACTTCAGGAAATTTTTCATCCTCCAGTAACTTACGGGCTCCGGCCAGGGCATCCTCTAATTCTTTGGGACGCTGAGGTTGTATCCCTCCTGATAAGGCAAACCTGGGAGCTGAGGCATGCGGGTTTGCCACTCCTACCGCCGCCGCTTCCTGATGATTGGTATAAACCAGAAAGCAAGCAGCCACTATGGAAACCCCCAAAGCCGCCCAACTCAGTCTATCAAACCATTCATCCATCAGATCACTTAATTTTTCCAACATAACCCACCACCTTTACGGTTACTACATTATTTATACCCTATACCTGCGCCTACATCTCCATATCCACCTTAACCAGGATCGGTACATCGTGAGGTTATGGAATTCCCTATATATAAAGCCGCTTAATCGTCGTACTTGGAATAGGGGGATATTTTTGCGTTCCTGGCCATCTCCCGCAACACATCATAATCGGCGTCCTTTGCATCTTCATAGCCGTCAATTTTGCCTACCTTGCAAACATTAAGGACCTCCCCTGAACGTAGGAAGTCGCCTTTATCCCACTCCATACCTTCCACTTCCAAAAGTTCCGGCGTCATATGGGCTAAGTCCCTGTCGGTAAGCGCAAGTAGAGCGGACTTGATTTTCTTGGCTAATTCCGGATCGGCGTCCTTAGTGGAACCGAAAGTGCAATAAGGGGCGGGTTCACTTTCCGCTAATACAA
>QIEW01000158.1 GCA_003230535.1 bacterium | reverse complement strand
GTCCCTGCTGATGAAACTGCTTCAGGAAAGCGCCGGGACCACCGAAGGACAATATAAGGCCGTAATGTTAGGGAATTTGGCCACGATTTATCAGGGTATGGGGGACTATAAATCGGCCAGAGAGAAATATGAGGAAGTGAAAAAGATATTTGAAGACCTGGGAGACAGAAGTAATGTAGCCATCACCCTCCATCAGTTGGGGAATGTGCATTATCAGCAGGGGGATTATCCGGCGGCGGTGGAGAAATACCAGGCCAGCCTGGAGATTGAGCAGGAGTTAGGGAATAAGGCCGGGATCGCCAGCGCCCTGCATCAGCTGGGAGCTATACATCAGGATCAGGGGGATTATCCGGCGGCGGTGGAGAAATACCAGGCCAGCCTGGAGATTGAGCGGGAGTTGGGGAATAAGGCCGGGATCGCCCAATCCCTCCATCAGCTGGGGATGGTGCATCAGCGGCAAGGCGACCTGTCTGCCGCCCTGGAGAAGCTCCTTCAGGCCCGGGCGATCTTCGAGCAAATCGGGGCTAAGCCGAACCTGGCCGTCGCCGACCGTAACATCGCCCGTATCCGCTCTAAGATGTAGGTTTATGTCAAGATTAATATGTTGTAAATTCATTGGTTGTCATACCCCCCTCATCCTAACCTTCTCCCCCCAGGGGAGAAGGGATTATTCCTGCTTCCTCGCCCCTGGGGGGAGAGGACTGAGGTGAGGGGGAAATAAAAAACTTACCCAACGACATGATAGAGACATTATTTCGATCTTTCCTAAAACCGCAGTCAGGTCTGAGGACCTGACTGCACATAGAACCCGACAGCACATAGAATATTCGATCTTTCTTGTCTCAAGCCGAAAGCGCTAAGGACTTTTATGGTTAATCCGGGTTATAAATGAAATTGTCGACGACAGCTTATCTTGTCCTGGGAGCCGACGCCCGGCGCGGCGCTCTCCATCTGCTGGATCCGCGGGCTAAATGTTTCTGTTTGGCAGGAGTAATTACAGCTTCATTTTATTCTGTCTGGGGACTGACGTTAGCCTGCGCCATCTGCCTGTCAGGTGTTTTTCTTGCCAGGCTGCCCGTGAAGCGGCTGGTTAAATTATTATGGATGCTCAAATGGTTTTTCCTGTTTATTTTACTATTCCATTTGTTCTATACTCCGGGCGCGCCTCTTAGTCTGGCGGGATATCGGCTGCCTGGAACACGGGAAGGTCTTGCCATGGGAGTAAGACTCTCTGCCAGATTGTTAGTTTTTATCCTGGCGACCTCTTTGCTTAGCCTGACTACTCCTCCTCTCAAGCTCACCCAAGGTCTGGAACAGATGTTCCGGCCATTGAGTTATCTGGGGGTACCGGTATCCCAGGCGGCGATGCTGGTGATGCTCTGTCTGGGATTTATCCCGCAGCTTTTAGAAGAGTCCCAACGGCTGCTGTTAGCCCAGCGGGCCCGAGGGTTGGATTTCTCAAACAGATCCTTACTCCAGAAGGCTAAGGGAATGCTGGCTCTCTTCGTTCCGCTGATCCTTTCCGCCCAGCGCAGGGCTGAAAGTCTGGCCTTATCGCTGGAGGCGCGCGGATACTCCACTACCGGTCGCCGCCGCTACCTCCATCCCTTACGCTTTGGGGTATATGACTATCTGGCCATGGCGCTGATATCCCTCCTCCTGGCGCTGTCTATCTTGCAGCGGCTCAGCTAATTGAGGCAAGGAGATGTATGAAAAAATACTTCATCAGCATAGTGACGGCTCTTATTTGTTTGCTTGCGGTTACTTCGTCAGGGAAGGAGATAGATAAGGAGTTTCAGGACAGAGTATGGCAGGCAATCGAATCCTTCAAATCCAGGAAACCGGTTGCTAAAGAAGAATTTGTTAATATTGATCTGAAAAAGGTCGTCTTCCCCCATAAAAGACACCAGGAGCTGGTCAAAGAGTTAGGCGAGACCTGCCGGGTTTGCCACCATAAAAAAAGGGAAGATAAGCCACCGAGGGCGTGTAGAAGATGTCATGCCAAGCGGAAGGTAGTCTCAGAGGGCAAATATGCCCGGGCAGGACAAGAGTTAAACCAAAAGGATATTTTCCATCTCCTCTGCGGTGACTGCCATAATAAGATGCTCTATTCCGGTTATCGGAAGCCCGATGGTACTCCGGCTATGATCCCCGCCAAATGTCACCACTGCCACATTAAGAAGGATAAAACGCCCCCGCCGCAACACTAAACCGCAGAGGGGGAAGGGAATGCTATAATAAGCAGATGGCTATCGCCTCTCAGGGCGACCTGGAGGAGCGGTTGGCCGCTCGGGGGCTGCCGGTTTAGCGGCGTCCATATAAGAAGGCGGAGTTTTCCGGGTATTATCCAGTAAGTCTACCAGCCCGATTATCTTGGTTTTTAAGGCTGAAGCCAGCTCATTCCGCTCCGGCTCCCCGATGCTGATATTGAGTTCATTATGTAAGATACCTAAATTATAGAGCTTTTCCTCTCCGCTCAGACTGGAGTTTAGGAATGTCGCAAAGTAAAAATTCTTGATCTCCTGCTGGAGTTCCGGGCTGGGCCGGCTGTTACTCCAATTTCTAGCGTCAAAAATCTTTAATCCTAAATTTACATACTTGTAATTTGTACGGGGCGCGTGGTCCAGCTTTATTTTAGCGAAGCTGTTGTAATACTTTAGCTCCGGGGTTCCCGCCAGGAAATCGGCCAGGAGTTCAAAATACAAGCGCACCGCCGCCTCGTCGGCAACCTGTTGATTGGACGCGTCAACCGCGCCGGAGCCCCTCACGGCATCCACCAGAGGCGTTACATCCCGGGCTTCCAACCGGATACCTAATTGTTCCAGGACCTTCTTCCCCTCGGCAATCTTGGCCCGGTGTTTGAGATCCGACAATAAATAAGTTACCTGGCTGATGGCATAATCTTTCACGGTTTTTTTCATGCCTTGACCGGCGTTGTTGGACACTGCATTATTCATGTTTGTTACCTCTTCTCTCTGGCAGGGTGTATGTTAAGAGGCGTCCTACTGACTTTTAGTGGCTGCCCCAACAAGCTTCTCCATGACATCTAACAACTCTACCAAACCTACAATTTTATCCTTTAGACTTCCGCCCAACTCTTCTTTCTCTGGTTGCTGGATCTTGATACCTAACCCATTATGCAGGAGATTGAGATTATCGACCTTCTCTTCTTTGGATAGCTGGGGGCTCAAAAAAGTCTGAAAATAGTAGTTTTTTATTTCCTGCACTAACTCCGGAACGAGGGTGCGCTGGTTCCAGTTTTTTGGGTCAATGATCCGCAACCCCAGCTCCACATACTGAAAATCGGAATACTGGTGACGCCCCAGGTTTACTTTGGAGAAGTTATCATAATAGCTTAAGATGCGGGTTCCCCCGAGCAGATCAGCCATGATTTGGAAATAGGCGCAGGCGGCCTCTCCATTTTTAATTTCCCTGGCTTTATAATCAATAGACTGGGATTTCTTTATGGTCTCCAGGATAAATGTTATATCTTTGGCGAGTAGTTTTATCCCCAGATTTTCCAGCATCCCTTTTAACCGGTTGACCTGTTCCCGCGGGGCGGGTGTAGGACAGAGAAGGTAAGCCATTCGATCTAAACCATAGTTCTTTATCTCCTCCATAATTTGAGGCTGGAGGTTTTTATATGCAGCCCCTTCCTTCACCCAGTTACGGGGATGGAATATCCGGAGGGCTAAATTTACATACTCAAACTGATAAGGAGTTTCCCCATCCGGCCTCTCCGAAACTGACCATAAGTCGGAAAATTCCTTGAAGGCAGCCCACATGGAGCGGTCGGCGAAGAGTAACTCCAGAAGCTTGAAATAGGTTGCCAGGGTGTTGTTATCGGCGGCCAGCTTCCCTCCGCTAAGGCTCCTTTTCCTGATATTGTCAACCAGGGAAGCCGACTGGTTCTCAGTTAAATTAATCTTCAGATTAGCCAGTATTTGGCGGGCGGTGATTACTTTTTGCCAGTCCCCTGGTTTATCTATCCAGGAGCAAATATCGTTAACGACAAAATCTGCCAGCTCGGATTTAAGTTGTGGACCGGCTTCAGTGTATCTCCCTCCCATCTCCTGCCAGTTACGATGGTCAAAGAATTTAAGCAGGATGACTATGTACTCGGCGCTCAGCGGCGCCGGAGCATCCTCCCTAATTCGGGAAAATTCCCGATAGGATTGTAAAAACAGCGAGCCGGCAAACAATACCTCTAAGGCGGAAAGGAGCAGCTTTCCCTCCTGAGGGAAGCGTCCCTGGAGACTTTGTATCTCAGTGACGACAGGGTTCCAATAGCTCTCTTTGAATACTATTTCATTGCTGTCCAGCTCGGATTTAATATATTTGACATATAATAACGCCGATGCCAGTTCTGATTTGCTGTTAACCTGAGCGAGGTAATATCCGGCGGCGGGGATAACCAGCTCCCGGGCCTGCTCTTTTTTCTTGCTAAGCAAGGCGCAGAGAATATAAAAACTGTCTTTCCAGTCGCTGGAGGTTAGATATTGTTTGTAGTCGGCGGCCAAGTTCCTACTTTTTAGCAGGCCGCACAATTTTTTTTTAAGTCGATCCTCCATCCAGAAGGACTGGTTAGCTAAAGAATGCCCCGCCCTCCAAAATTCCTGCAAGCCAAAATAGACCTCGCTATATAGCTCCGGCTGACTAAATATGCGGCGTTGTTTCCGCTTAATTTTTAAACCTTCCGAAGGAGTCAGCCTTACCAATATCTTCAGCAATAAGTTTTCGGCTCCCTCGGCGGCGGCGGGGTCCTTAACCTGCATACCCATCAGCGCCAGAACAGACGCTTCCCGGCGGTCTTCTCCAAGGGAACTCAGCGCCGCCTGAGCGTTGCTCAGGACGGGTGAAACAGCGGAGCTTAAACCGCTTTGGCGGTCAATTATCTCCGATTGACAGCCCGCCTCGACATTGAGACCACATCTATTCCCCCAGTTATCTCTTATGTAATCCTTTATAAATATGTCTAAGAAGGGGAGCAGGGTGCCGGCGGCATCCTTTCTGATATTCTTTTCATTCCGGAAATAGACATCGGCCAGAAGTTGCCCGAAATTGTCGCCGCTTTCACCGGCAGATACCATACTGGGCTCGAGGTTTATGCTGGAGTAATTGTATCTGCCTAGCTCCGATGTGGCGGGCGGCTCTAAGTCTATCTGCGGTATGCCGTCGGTTGCGGTTTCCTTCCGGGCTTCCGTTAAATAATTCAGATCCTCTTCTAAAATAGCCAGGATCTCCTTCTTGGCCGATTTGATATCGCTTACGTCGGGAACAAGGGTTTGCATAGAAAATGGGGCCACCTCCGCTAAGAGTTGCTTTAGCTCAGCCGCGGAGCTCACGGCGGCTATCCTATCCTTTATGCTTTGATACCGCTCCTCCAGATATCCGGCTACAGACATTTCCTGGTTAGCATCCCTTATCGACATAGTATCCGTACCAAGAAGTTCCTCAAAACTGAGACAAATATCGTGAGTATTAGCGGGATTTTCAGGCTTAAACCACAGGTTTGTACCCATCAGCTTCTTAAACAAAAATAACTCCCGCTTACTTTTATGGTAAAACTTGTGGGAGAGCAGCTGATGGATATTAAATACTTTAAGCATCTCTAATCCTCGTTGCGGTTGATAAAACTACTCTGCTTAACATTAGAACAGCTAAAGTATATCTTATGTAACGGATAAAGTAAAGAATTTCATAGTTAAATTATTTGCCCTCTTAAGTAGGGCCGGAGAATACCTTATACCAAGTTGGATGGTTTCGTAAAAAGTCAAAAAGCGCCGATTTTTGTCATTGCGAGCGAAGCGACAATCTCAAATTTCATTACAAATCAATGGGATTGCTTCGGCGATAAACCCGCCTCGCAATGACACCCGGGACTTTTTACGATTGCATCAAGTTGCATTCAAAGTATAAACTAATTATCTTTGATCTTTCTATAATATGTTTGATCTTTCGGCTTGTCCTCAAGCCGAAAGTGTCAAGGGAAACGCACCCCTTTATAGCGGTTTCGGCCTGGGACAGGCCAACATCGGAAGGGGGGTTTAACAGAATATTCAGGGTCGGCTTACTATTTTATAAATCTCCCCCCGGCCCCTCTTATCCAAAGAGGGGAATTACCATCAGATTGCTAAACGGTTTGCATATAAGCCGTAATCGACATATTAGAGTTGATCCGACACTTAGGTGTTTTTAACGCAGGAACACATTGAAGGAAAATTTAGCATTCATTTTTCGTATCGTGAGGATCAAATTTAAAATAATTTTATTCTGTATATCATAGCCAATTTCCGGGTCAGCAGCAATGAGGTCGTCATAATCACTTCTTTTTAATTCCAGCAGTGTTACATCGCTGTTGGCTTGAACATCCGCCGAACATTCTTTGCCGTCAAAGAAGGAAAGCTCCCCAAAATACTTTCCTTCGCCAATAACGGAAACTACCTGGC
This sequence comes from bacterium, assembly GCA_003230535.1. Taxonomy (GTDB): domain Bacteria; phylum SZUA-182; class SZUA-182; order SZUA-191; family SZUA-191; genus SZUA-191. The sequence continues at coordinate 6,539 of QIEW01000158.1, read as the reverse complement.
TCTTATCATGCCGGTACAGAGGCAGGATTACCTGAACCATGCCGTGCTTAATTAGATATAGATTGCCTCCCGGCTCCCCTCGTCGATAAATAACTCCCCCTTCGGCAAAAGTTTTTTCGGTGACCTTGGAAGCAATTTTTCCCAACTCATGATCACTCAACTTTTTGAATAGCGGGAATTGTTTAATAATGGCCAGTTCCTCCATCCCTTCCTTCCCCCATGTTTTGGATAATTTCTAAGTAATTTAATGATGGCCTCGTAAAAAGTTTCTTGTGGCGTCAGGTCCTCAGACCTGACGGCTAATCAGGGTGTCAGATTTGAGAATCTGACACCACAAAAAATCACAGAAAATCCGCACCGATAGGTGCGCTAAGTTCATAGTATAGGAATTCACATTTTATTCCCTCTCCCCAGCGGGGAGAGGGAGTTTTTCTGTGCTGTCGGGTTCTCAAACCCGACAGGCTGAATGAGCGGCAGGTTTACTGAACCTGCTACCACCTAACCTAAAAAGTCCGCACCGACGGTGCGCTAATTTATTCGACTTGCTAAAGAGATCTCTGCTTGGCAGAGCGCCACTAATCCAAACGATACTTATTGAGCCTCTTGCAAAAGTCAAAAAAAGTTAGTCATACTATATGTTGGGGCAGTGGCCCCAACACTACCCATATAGGGTAGGCCAGGGCCACCGCCCTGGCACTTTTGCAAGAGGCTCTATTGTCAAACCAAAAAACCCGCCGAAGAGTATGCCTCGTTCATCTCCCTGATCATCCCCACCAGCCCGGCAATGATTTTGCTTTGTATTTGACAGCCTTCCTTAAGGTTTTCTTTGACTACCTTATCGTAGTCCTGACGTGAAAGCACTAATAATTCCAAAATTCCTTTAGAGCGTATGTTAGCTGAACGCTCTTTACCGTCAAAGAAGGAAAGCTCTCCAAAAAATTCTCCAGGCCCGATCTCGGAAACAGTTTTATACTGACTGTCAAAGCGATACAAAGGCAGTACTACAGATACTGCTCCCCGCTTGATAAAGAAAATTTCATCCCCCTGGTCGCCTTGGGAACAGATAATGTCTCCGTGAGCATATCGCCTCTCTTTGATATGACCGGCAAGTTTTTCCAGTTGTGGGTCGTCTAAGTCCTTAAACAATGAAAACTTTCTCAGTAATTCAATGTCCACCATAATTTATCCCCCCTTGGCTTTGACCTCGCTGTCGCCTACAGTTCAATCCCCAAAATCTCTGAAGCCTTTCTGACGATTTCATCCGGATCAAACGGCTTGGTTAAATATTCATCGGCGCCCACGTCGCGCCCTTTCTCTTTATCCACCTCTTGCCCCTTTGCTGTGAGCATAGCCACGTATGTATGCGGGAAATTATTTTCTTCCTTAATAATCCTGCACACATCATAGCCATTCATCTTTGGCATCATCACATCCAGCAAAATAAGGTCCGGTTTGTAGGCCAACGCCAACTCAAGTCCTTCGGCTCCATCAGAGGCCACCAGTATCCTCACTCCATTGTCAGCAAACTCTTCCAGCGTCTCTTCCAGTAATGCTCGGATGTGAGGTTCATCATCTACAATCAAAATTGTCTTGACAGCAGAATTATTTTCCTCCATATAGACCCCTTTGGCTGTTTAATATCAGCATGTTAAATGTGGACTTAGGCGCTTAGTCAGCCGCACCCATTCTAAGTACGGTCAACTATTCTCCCCCCCCGTTAGCATAACCGCTGGTTAGCACAATTATACTTGAATTTTCAGTATGTTCTCCATATTTTAGCGCTTTTAACACTTCATTGTCGTTCATCCTGGAAATTTCACCGTCAATAATAATGAGGTCTGGAGATTCAGCTTGGGCTCTGGAAACGCCCGCCTGGCCGTTATCCGCCGCCACAACTTTATATCCTCTAACTTCAAGCGCCTCCCTAACCGCCTGGCTTACAGAAGCATCATCTTCTATGATCAAAACTTTCCGTTGCTTCCCCCTATGCACAGCGACCAGGGATGACACCGTTTCTAAAAGTTTTTCCGCTCCGGCGGACTTGGTAATATAATCATCGGCGCCTAAGCGATATCCCTTTTCCCGATCCTCAATTATAGAGTAGATTAAGATCGGAATATCGGAGGTGTTTTCATCGTTTTTGAGGATGGTCATTACGTCAAACCCATCTATCCCCGGCATCAGGATATCCAGAATAATCAAATCCGGTTTCTTATTGCGGGCCAGAGATAAAGCTTCGCTGCCGTTCACCGCTTCAATTACCTTATAACCAGCCTCCTCCAGTTCCTGGTGAAGCAACTTACGGATATTAGCCTCATCGTCAACGACTAATACTGTCTGTCCTTTTCCTTGACTATGTATTTTGCTGTAGAGCTTGTCTTTAATCTCCTGGAGCAGCCTGGATTTTTCTACTGTGATTTCTTTGGCGGCCTTAACCGGCGAAACAGTAAATACAAACCGACACCCTTTCCCATACTCGCTTTCCACCCAGATTTTACCCTTATGGGCTTCGATAATTTCCTTGCAGATAGGGAGTCCTAAACCGGTTCCTTTGGGCCGGTTGGTCAAGGTATCCCCTACCTGCTTGAATTTCTCGAACACTTTCGGCAGATCCTCCGGTTTTAACCCAATACCGCTATCAATTACCCGCACCTCAATATAATTACCTATCTTTTTCAACCTACAGTTTACCGAACCCTCGTCGGTAAACTTGATAGCGTTGCTCAGAAGATTAGTGACTACTTGTATTAACCTGTCATGATCAGCGTTGGTTTTGGGCAAGTGATCTTCCGCCTCAACCTTAAGGGTCAGACCCTTCTCGTCCGCCAGGGATTGGACTGAATTAACGGCTGACCTACAGATATCCTCCAGCGAGCACCGGGTAATATTCCACTCTATTTTTCCCGCCTCTATTTTGGCCAGGTCGAGCAGGTTATTGATCAACCTGGACAGCCGGTTGCCTTCGCTGACTACAATTCCCAGATTTTCCTTTATTTTTTCAGCCGAATTGAGGACCTTTTGCCCGCTATCTTGTATCAACGGCATGATGTTTTTTTCAAAGCGGCGTAAGATCATTTTGGAGAAACCGATTATGGAAGTCAGCGGCGTTCTCAACTCATGCGAGACGATCGAAAGAAAATCTGACTTCATCTTGTCAATTTTTTTCACTTCCTCAATCTTTTGAGCTAATTGTATATTGGAATGTTTAAGCTCATCCTCCAGCCTTTTCTGCTCGGTAATATCCTTGCTTATCCCTACTGTGCCGATAACCTCCCCTTCTTTATCTTTCAATTGAGAAAGGCTGAGGCTGATGTCTAATAAATCACCGCTTTTGGTAATCAGCTTGGTCGCATAATTGATCACACTGCCAAACTTATTGACTTCTTTCATTAATTCGCGTCGCTCACTACTATTTGGATAGAGGCGTTCCACTGAGGCGCCGATTACTTCCTCTTTTGCGTATCCCAGCATCGCTTCAGCGCCCGGATTAAACTTTACGATGTTAGTCTTACGATCTGTGGTAATGATCATATCCGGCGAGTTCTTTACCACCGCTTCCAGATAATCCCTGGTGCGCGACAATTCATCCAACAGGAAAACCTTCTGGAGTCCGAAAGCGGCTTGAGTTGCCAGCAGCGCCAACTCCGTAATTTCCTCTTCCGTAAAGGTGCGGGGAACAAAATCATCAACGTACAAAATCCCCTTTATCTCCCCTTCGCAGACCAAGGTAACCGCCATGACCGATCGCACCCCCTCTCGGCGCGTCAACGGGTTATTGATGAAGGAGGGTTCTTTGGATACATCGGCAATGACCACCGGCTCTCTCTGCTGCATGATATATTCCGTCATGCCGCCTTGGCGTACCGGCCACTCCTTAAGCTGGGAGAATTTGTCGCTAAAACCCCGTATGGCAGCCAATTGCAGAGTATTACTGTGGGGATTGTAAATCACCAGGCTCCCGGCCGGGGTATCGGTCAACCTAGTGGCGCATTCGATGATTGTATTGGCTATCTCCTTCAAATTCATGGCTGAATTAAGCTTGATACCCAGTTTATAAATCGCCCGATAACTATTTAAGTTCTTCCTGGTCTCCTCACGAATTTTACGTCTTTCGTCCAAAAAACTATAAATTAGACGACATCCCTGCCTCCCCAGCACCTCTACCTGTTGGTCGAGGCGCTCAATTAAAAACCTCTCCACCTCGGGATCGCGGCTGATATTGATTACCAGATCAAGATCTGCAACGCCGATTAATTCTTTAATGTCAGATAAAGTGAGGATGCCGAGTTCTTCGGCATAAGCGGAGCAGTTATGGCTTACGTATACTAAATCCACATCCTTTTCAGCACGAAAGAATGGTAACAGGTCAAAAATTTCCTTACCGCCATCAATTATCGCAATCTTTGGCATACAGTTGCTCCCTGTAATAAGTTTTTTATGGGTCTATTCTGTATCCATACTCAAAATTCCATACCTATATTATTACTATTATAAGGTATTTGTCAAAAAATAATACACTATTTATCTTTCTAATTATGACGTTTCTTCAGTAATGTCCGGTTAGATTTTTGCAATAATTTGCAATAAGAGGTAACCATCGTCAATGACCCGATGTAGTCGGCCTGGGGACAGGTCTAAACATCTACTCGGTGTTATTTGAACTTTATCAAGCGTTTTTTTTGCCAATTGCCCGAGCGAACGAAGATGGTAAAAACAAGCCAAAGCCCAAGGATGGTGGCCACAGAATAGCTGACCAGGCCGAGAACGATGGTTAGAGGAATATTTTCGATTCCCAGAGCAGGGATGGAGATGGGTATATATTGATGTTGTGAGCCCAGCATCCAGGCGCCTGCCAGCACCGAGGTCCCCGTTACTACCCCCACCGTAATCAGATTGGAACTGCGCACATAACTATTTTCAATTTCTTTCAACCGGGGGACCTCATGGATCAACTCTATACTTTGAGTTCCCATCGCCAAATTCTTTAAAATTTTATAGACCTGGTCCGGAGAGTCCCGTAACATGTCGGCGTAATTTACTATGTCATGGCGCATATTAGACAGTACAGTTTTGGGATCGTGCCTCCGCTCCAGGAACCTAATCGCATATGGCTTCATAGCCTCCAAAATATTTGCTTGCGGAGAAAGCGTTCGCCCTACGCTCTCCATAGCAATCAAGGTCTTAAACAGCAGGATCAGTTCCCGAGGCAGGCGCACCCGATATTTCAGCGCGATAGAAAGCGTATCATCAAAGACCTTTTTTACCTGGATATGTTCCAGTGACCGTCCATAGTATGGTTCGCTTACATTCATTAAATCATACTTGAAGCCCTTGAGGTCAACCTTGTCTGAGACCAGGCCCATATCTATAAAAACCGAGATCACCCGGTCATAATCATGCTCGGCATAACCGACAAAAATATTTGACAAGCGGCCCATTAACACCTGATCAATAAACCCGATAATGCCGAAATCAATGAGCCCTATCTCCCCGCCCGGCATGACCATGGCATTACCCGGATGGGGGTCGGCGTGAAAATATCCGTACACCAATATCTGTTTGGCGAAAGCATTAAGACCGGTGTGGGCGACCTTGTCCAGGTTCAGCCCGAGCGCTTTTATTTTTTCCAGTTCGTCTATCGGCAGTCCATCCAGATGTGCCATCACCAGAACCCGGGAAGTGGTAAATTCCCAATATACTTCAGGAATGCAGACCGTCGGATCATCTTTGAAATTAGAGACAAACCGTTCGATGCTGGCCGCCTCATTGCTGAAATCTATTTCTTTGGTGATAAAATTCTCAAATTCGCCCACGATAGCCACCGGATCAAGAAGCTCCATGCCGTCGATCCTTTTTTCCATTGTTCTGGCAATTCTATTCAGTATCTTGATGTCTTCCCGGATTACTTCCTCGATATTTGGTCGCTGCACTTTAACCACGATCTTCTTGCCTGAGAAAAGCTCCCCTAAATGGACCTGGGATACGGAGGCGGCCGCCATCGGTATGGGCTCTAGGAAGCGGAACAACTTTTCCGGCTTTTCCCCTAGCTCGGTTTCGATAATCTCTTTGACCTCTTCGAAGGAGAAGGGAGGGACCTCATCTTGAAGCTTTTGGAGTTCCTCCACAAAATCGGCGGGAATAATATCCGGCTCCAGACTGAGCATTTGACCAAGCTTAATAAATGTCGGGCCTAGCTCTTCAAAAGTCATCCGCAGCCGCTGGGCGGTGGAAAGGTCTTTCCCCTGGACTTCTCCGCGATATCCCCGTTCCAGCTTGGAGACATTATTAGAGACGCCCGGAATATTGGTTAGGGAAACCGAGTTATAAAAACCGTGCCGGATGAAGACGCCCGCTATTTGTCTTAAGCGCTTCATTCCTCGGTAAGTTTTGGGAATTTTGCTGCGAGGCATTGGATTTAAGGTTGTGGAAGAAGCAAATATGATTTAGGAACTCATGTTACGCAAAAGCAGTTTGATGCTCAGCCTTGATTGTTTGCAATTCAGCAAAGCAAGACTTAAGCGCTTTTACATATAGCTTGG
>QIEW01000468.1 GCA_003230535.1 bacterium | reverse complement strand
ATAACATCATTAATGTTTACCGTGAATTTATGAATAATCCGGGATGATTGCTTCGGTAAATCGAGGGTTAATATAGCATAACCATCACCGACCAGGCAAGGTAGTATCAGGACAAGTATTTATCGACTATGAATTCTGCAAAGGCCATAGAGCATGTAAAGGCGGGAGAAATGGCATTCATGATGTGGAGGCTGTCACCGTCCTGGATCACTAAAAAATCCATGATCAATTCTTTTTTCCGCCAATCGACAAGCTGAGGTCTTATCCCTACTTTAGATGAAGCTTCAATGTCATCGGGGGTTATCTCATCCACCATAGTCCGGATATCTTGAAAAAAATGTTTAAACCGATACTTTTTCGGCTCCTCAAAGGCAACCTTTCTGAATTTAGGATTTGAAAATAAAAGGATTGCGTCCCGATAAAGTATCTCCAGGGCCTCTAAATCAAGACCGCTGCATATCCCGTAGTTTTCTCTGCCCAATGCGGGAATTGCCGTGGGCCCGATGGACACCTCGCCATCTATCCCTCTGGTAAAATGTACACCCAGGAAAGGATTTTCTATATTAGGCACAGGATATATGTTGCCTCTTACCATGGATGATTTCCTCTTGGTGAGTTTTTTATAGGTACCCTTGAAGGGGATCAGCTTGTAATGAAGACCTACGCTAAACATATGGGCCACTTGGTCGCTATAAGCGCCGGCGGCGTTAATGAATGTTTTGAACCGGATCGGCGCAGAGTTTGTAAGAGCAGTATGGCTCCCCTTCAGGCCGGTAAAGCGGGTATTGGTAATAATGCTAACTTTTCCGGAAGAGAGAAGCTTGTTATATAAGCTGCGGAGTATTTTTTTAGGGTCTACCACCGCCGTATAGTAAGAGTACAAAGCCCTGCCACAGGTCTTGGCATGGGGCTCTATCTCCGCAAGACTTTTCTGGTCGATAAGTTCTACCTTTGCCCCATTCTGCCTGGCCCTCTCATACAGCTCCTGCAATACCTTAATATCTTCCTCTTTTTTTGTTACAATCACTTTTCCTGTGTCAAGTATGGTTAAACCATTTCGGCGGCAATATTCTTTCATTAAAAAATTGCCGCGGAGACAGAACTTTGCTTTGAAGCTGTCGGAGGCATAATATATTCCCGCATGTAGCACCCCGCTGTTTCGCCCGGAAGCATGTTTTCCGATATCATCCTCCTTCTCAATAATTACTATCCCATCACAGCCTTTCTCCAATAGACTGTTGGCCATAGTAAGACCGATAATCCCACCGCCGCAAATTAAAAATTCCGCCCCTTTCAGCATATTCATCCGCATAATATCAAAAGTTACAAAAGTGACCTCGCCAACTCGTATAGCGTTCTATAGTCAAACGGTTCTCCTGTCGCCTGCAAAAAACTAACCGGACAACGCTGGCATTATAGCAAACTATTCATCATTCTTCTAAGTAATTTATACTCATCCCTGATAACTAAAAATAGCTCAACTTAGATTTTAAATGGTTGCCGCTGGCAATTTTTAGGTGACAATAGAACTGATATATTTTATAATATGAAAGGTTGTAATTCTTGTACCTCAGTTTATTTCCGCAACTTCAGCCAGCCAGGATAACTGCTGGCGGCTGTTTAAGGTTGTTGCTTTAGGCCCCGATAAATCGCCATAATTGGTTGCTATCCGGGAGAAAACAGGTTTCACAAACAGTCCTGACGGGAAGGTTATATGCAGGCTGTTTAGGGAAAGGCCGCTCCCAAATTGCCAGTCATTGGGCGTTATGCTTAATCTTACCATAAAAGGTTTTCTGGAGAACTCCTTCCTGGATTGGCCGGGGAGAATAGCCTCGGTGATATTTTTGCCGGGGTGCAATTTCCGTTGCTATTATTGTCATAACTGGCCGCTGGTGGCTTATCCGGCAAGCGTTCCGACCATACCACTGGAACAGATCTTCAAGCGGCTGGATAAGTTCCGCTATAAGAGGTCAGGGGTGGCCGTAGGCGGGGTGGTGGTCTCCGGCGGGGAGCCGACCCTTCACCCCCAGCTGCCGGAGCTGTTGGGCGAGCTAAAGATGAGAGGGCTGGCCACCAAACTGGATACTAACGGTTCTAAGCCGGATGTATTATGCAGACTGGTTCACCAGGGTTTGCTGGATTTTGTAGCCCTGGATATTAAGGCGCCCCTGGAGCCGGAGGCTTATGCTGATGTAGCCGGCTGTCCGGTGGATGTCCGCTCGATCCGTAAGTCTTTAGATCTGCTACTCTCAGATGGTATAGACTATGAGCTCCGCACTACCCTGACACCGGCTATATTGGGACAAGACAGGCTTCAACGGCTGCTGGAGCAAATCCGGGGAGCAAAACGCTGGACTTTACAAAATTACCGGATTCCCCCAGGGATAGGAAAAAGTGGAAATCAACGCTCAACCTTAGATAGACGACGTTCGACAAATCGGTGTGCGCCTGCTGTGCCTATCGGGAAGTTAATTCCCCTGGAGCTGAAAAGGTCATTTCTTTCACCTTACCCTGCATCTACCTTGGAGAGAATAAAAAGGTTGGCTGCAAACTATGTGAAGGAATGCCGGATAGCGGCCTAGCACAGCATTTCGTAAGTTTTTAGGTTTATCCTGCATTACTTTGTCATTCCTGCGAAAGCAGGAATCTAGACCGACTCGTCTGGGCGTAGGCGCCAGCCGGAGCCTGGTAAAAACCTATGGATTCCCGCTTTCGTGGGAATGACAAGCTATATCCCATTGTTTTAATGAAGAAAAAATGGAATTTCCTATACGCTCAAGTTAAAATAACAACCGTGAACAATGCTGGAGAAAAATCAGGTAGGATAAGATGAAAAATAAAGCTATTATTCTGGGGTTGACTTTATTTTTGTTTGGTTGGGTTTTGGCAGCCTGTGGGGAAAAATCTGAACAGGTGGGCGGTCGGGAGGTTATTGAAAGAGAATTAGATAAGATCGAATTTTCTTCTTGGATAAGAGATTCCTTTACGGTAAGCCCTGATAATCAGCATATAGCTTATGTTGCCCGCCGGGGTAATAAAGTGGTGGTAATGGTGGATGGTAAGGCCGGTAAGGAATACGACGGCATCGGCACGGCTCCTATTTTCAGTCCGGATAGTCAACGGTTAGCTTATGGAGCCGGGCGGGGTAGAAAGTGGATTGTGGTGGTGGACGGCAGGGAAGGGAAGGAGTATGACGGGATTATGGAAGGGGATCCCGTTTTCAGTCCGGATAGTGAGCATGTGGCCTATAGAGCGGCTCGAGGTAATAAGCGGTTAGTCATTGTAGACGGAGAAGAAGGAAAGGAATATGATGATATTGTTGCCATCGGGGGGGCTAAGCTGGCCTGGGATGATGACAATAAGCTCCATTACCTGGCCAAAAAAGGAGATACCATCATTTTGGTGGAAGAGGAACTTTAATAGCTGGCGGCAGCCTTGGGGGCCGCTGCCCCAACATATAGCATGACTACCTTTTTAAAGAGACTTTTGCAAGATAGTTCATTAAATATCTAGTTGCAATCAGATTGTAGGGGCTGACCTCGGTTGTCAGTCCCTGGTTTGGGCGGACAGTGACCCCCCCCTGCTACATCCGCCTGAAGAGCCTTTTATTATAACTAGACTGGAAGGAGGTAGAAATGTGTTACTATGATAGATTTTGTATCAAAAAGTTAATGAAGTTATTGGGTCTAATTCTGGTGATTGTTTTTGCCTTGCCTCAAACATGCCTGGCTATACCTGCTTGGGCTCGTAAGTATGATACTTCCTGCAAAACCTGTCACAGGCCAAATGTCCCCCGCCTAAATGTTTTTGGCCACAATTTCCGCAAACGAGGGTTCCGCCTAACCGAAGAGATAGGCAAGAAACCTGATTATAAGGAGATCGGGGATTATCTCTCAGTGCGGGGACGAGTGCGTTACAATTATGAAAATCCAGACGGTGGAAATAATACCACTTCCGAGTTCGAATTTCATGACGCTACTCTGTTCTATGCCGGATCCATAACCGAAAACCTGAGCGGTTTCTTTGAGGCTGAGTGGGAAGATTCGGATGATATTACCTTAAATGCGTATATCGCTTGGTTTATGGGGCAAGCTGACCAGTATCTGAATATCCGTTTAGGCCAGATGCACACTCTTTCGAGGGTTGGCTGGGCAGGCTTCGACCGTCCCAGCGGTATTTCCACTACCGGTGTGTTGTCTGAAAAGCTAACCGGCACTTCAGTCCCTTTTAAGATGGGCGAGGATCAAATTGGGCTGGAATTAGCTGTCGGAGTAACCGAAGATATCCGAATTATTGCTCAGGTACTAAACGGGTTGAACTTTGAAGGCAAAGGTAATGAAGGGAGTTCGGATGACGATAAAGACAAAGATTTTTTAGTGGCTTATGAACACATCTTAGATAGTAAAGGCTCCGGCCTTACTCTATTTGGTTATTATGGGGTATGGCATCAGGAACCCGGCACTGAGGTTGGAGGTATTGATCTGCCGGATTCTGATGATTTTAACAAATTTGAGTTCTGGCGTTACGGGGCTACGGCGAGCATATTATTTGATATTATTGACAAAGGATATAGTGAGATCCTGGGAGGAGTCATAATTAGCCAAGATAAAGTCCCCGACAATCATCCGGTAGATACCGACGATACTGATGGTTTAGCATATTTTGTGGGACTTGAGCAATATTTCGACGATGCTTCTGTATTTGTCCGCGGAGATTTTATTGACCCGGATACCGATGAAAACGACTGGCGTAACCGTTATGTTTTGGGAACGGCTTATATGGTAAACGACTATCTGAGGCTTGCCGGAGAAGGCTTTTGGTTAGATGATGAACAGCCTGATGCCGATAGTATCGGTTTTACTCTGGAGGCGATGCTGAACTTTTAATTTGATCGGATTATTAGGCTGGCAAAGCAGCTTTTAGCGGGGAAAACGGGGAGGTTTATTGGATTATTTTCGGCAGGCGTGGGCGATTGCCTGGAAAGATATACTTTCCGAGTTACGCACCAGACAGATGATCTCCTCGGTACTTCTGTTTTGTCTCCTGGTAATGGTCATTTTCAGCTTTACGTTCGATCCCGGGGCGGAATATGTGTCGGAATTGGTTCCCGGTATTTTGTGGGTGGCGTTTTGCTTTGCGGGCACATTGGGGTTGGAGCGTTCATGGGGGGCGGAGCAGGAGAACCGGGCGGTAGACGGGCTGCTTTTGTCTCCCATGGACAGAAGCGCTATTTTTTTAGGCAAAGCTTTAGGGAATCTGGTATTTATGCTGGCGGTGGAGCTAGTCACCTTTCCCCTGGCGGCGGTACTGTTTGGGGTGTCGTTCCTGGATGTATGGGGGAAGGTGGCCCTGGTGGCTGTTTTAGCCACCGCAGGGTTTATGGCGGTGGGGACGCTGCTTTCTGCGATAACGGTAAATACTAAGCTGAGAGAAATCCTGTTGCCCATACTCCTGTTTCCGATTTTGGTACCGGTAATTCTGGCGGCGGTCAAATCGACGGGCAGCCTGCTGCAAGGTGAAGGGTGGGAAGGCATTTCCTCATGGGTAAAGCTTCTGGCGGCATTTGATGTAATATTCATTACTGTAGCTATCCTGACCTTTGAATATGTTGTGGAGGAATAAACAGGAAAATTGTTTTATGAGCATACTTGCGATACGGGAGAGGATACTCACAGGTGAATATGAATTTCGCCGACATGCACTGGAAAGAGCCAGTTTGAGAAATATCTATCCTTTGGATATAAGACATGCTCTCCTGAATGGCGAAATCATTGAGGAATATCCAGATGATCCCCGGGGCGCCAGTTGTTTGGTTTGGGGGAAAGGACGCTCAGGAAAAGATATTCACTCACCTTACGCAAGGATTGACAATCTACCAAAACCATAAATTATTAACCGCGGAGGACACAGAGAGCGCGGAGGTTGCAGAAATACTACTCTCTGTGACCTCTGCGTTCTCTGCGGTTAAAATCTTTTTTTACGGGCAGGATTATAGGTTTGCGTAACATGAGATATTCATATAGTTTGTGGGTTGTCTTATGGGAAAGTTTGGATTGTTACGGTTTATTTCCCGGAGGGGGGAGATTGGGTTAATCCCTGGACAAGGAGGCGATAAATCATGCAGTGTTTTGAGTGTGGCGGCCAATTAAAGCATTCGGTGACTACCCTGCATTTGCAAAAGGGTGGGAAGCCGGTTTTCATTGAAAATGTGCCGGTTACCCAGTGTGAGCAATGTGGAGAGGAATACCTCGCCGGGCCGGTAGCTGAAAAGGTTGGGGAACTGCTGGACAAAGAGTGTCAACCGCAGGTTATCCTTTCTGTTCCCGTAGTCAATTACAAAATGGCGGTTTAATTCTGAGCTCTTTTGAATATATTGTGGAGGAATAAGGTGGAGCCATCGCTTCGACGGAATTTACTGGGACTGGCCACATTTATGATGATAGAGGCGGCCATATTTATGATATTTATTTGGGCGCCCACCGAGCAGGTAATGGGAATAGTGCAGCGCATCTTCTATTTCCACGTATCTTGTGGAATGACAACCTTTCTGGCGTTTTTTATCGTGTTTTTGGCCAGTATCCTTTATTTGTGGAAAAAAGATAAAAAATGGGACATAGTGGCGCATGCTTCGGCGGAGTTGGGGGTATTGTTCTGCACGCTGGTGCTCCTTAGCGGGCCGATTTGGGCCAGACCTATCTGGGGCACCTGGTGGACTTGGGATGCCCGTCTTACCACATCTCTGGTGCTGTGGCTGATTTATGTGGCCTATCTTATGTTACGGTCAGCCTCAAGGGGCAGTGAGAGGCGCACCCGTTTTGCGGCGGTGTTTGGGATTGTAGGTTTTGTAGATGTACCGTTGGTATATCTTTCTATTCATTGGTGGAGGACCATTCATCCGGTAGTTATAAAACCCTCCGGGATAGGGCTTGCCCCGCCGATGCTCTATACTTTCCTGGTTTCCTGGGCGGCGATTACAATCCTTTATTTTTATCTTTTGGGTCTCCGGATTAGGATCGGCAAGCTGTCGGAGGGGGTGGAGGAACTAAAGGCGATCCAATACAGCGGAGTATAGGAAGAGGATAAGAGTAATGGGGGTCTGTGGGCATCGTTGCAGGATAATTGCCGGCCTGGTTTTTAACATTTTATCCCTACCCTTTTAACCCCAATACGGTTCACTTAAGCCTAGAAACGTTAGGAATAATCATTTAGTGTCATTCCCGCGAAAGCGGGAATCCATAGGTTTTTAACCGGTCTGGATTCCTGGTCAAGCCAGGAATGACAAAGGTCATATGTCCTTAAGTGAACTGCATCTTTTAACCCGGATTATTCATAAATCCACGGCAAACATTGATGATGTTATTTAAATACAGCTAATTACAAAATAACAATCAAAAAAACAAAATGGCTCATACAAATTACCGAAAACTCCCGCTATGGAAGCGACTAACTCCGAGCGTGTTATAAATCCCGAATTATTCGGGTTAATACCTTTGATAATGTATAAGGAATAATATGGAGAACCTGGAGTATCTTTTTGCAGCATATACTTTAATCTGGTCGCTGATATTTGGCTATATATTCACCCTCTATCGCAGGCAGAAGCGCCTCGAAGAAGATCTCAAGCATCTTGAAGCAGGCTATAGAGATCAGGAAAACGATTAACCTAAGCTACTGTCATGTCAAGCATAAATTGTCATTCCAAACTTGATTCGGAATCCATGAAATTAAGTTGTGGAGTCCTGCTTCCGCAGGAATAACCACTTTTTTACGAGGCCATCATCGTTGAGAAACTAATTTTATGGGGGAAGGGTTTGTCAATTTGACAACTCCCAAAGGCCTGCCGCGACTCATTGATATTTCAGCCAGTATAGAGACTTTCACTTTTCGGCAGATGGATCAGGTTGGTCGATGTGGATGGGGGGGGAATGCAAGAAGGGAGAAATTCAGGCCAGCCGGCGTAGCTCAGTGGCAGAGCAACTGATTCGTAATCAGTAGGTCGGCGGTTCAAGTCCGCCCGCCGGCTCCATTATAAAACAATGAGATAACAGCAATAAAAAGCCAAAAGGTGATAAGTAGATATAATATATGTATATTAATCCCAAAAAAACAACAATGAAAAAAATATACCTAAATCCACCGTCAAAAAAATAAAAGAACCTCGTTGGTGATTTAAATACAATATGATAGAATGTATTTATCAGGGAAAAACTATCACCGAAATTAAACGCCAACGAGGTAACCCGAATAATTCGGGATCATAAACACGCTCGGGGTTGGCCGCTTCCATATCGGGAGTTTTCGGTAATTTGTATGAGCCATTTTGTTTTTTGACCGTTATTTTATAACTAGCTGTATTTAAATAACATCATCAATGTTTGCC
>QIEW01000454.1 GCA_003230535.1 bacterium | reverse complement strand
TTGCAGAAGTACTACTCTCTGTGACCTCTGCGTTCTCTGCGGTTAAAATCACCGAGCCTTGGTCAGTATTTTAGTTTGCCGTAAACCTGAGCTGGTAAACGAAAACGGAGTTTTGGGACTTGTGGCAGCCGGATTTTAGGCTTTTTTCAAAAAAGTCCTTTACCGTCTACCGTCAGTAAGACTAGTACATCGTTTTATAAATAACCAGGTTTAATTGCCGAAGCAACAGGTAAAACCCAGAGCCTTAGCTGAAAAAATGTAAGCTGGTGGCTTTAAAGGCGGCAAACAACTTATCGCCGATTTTTATCCCCATGTCTTCGGCTGAACTGGCAGTTATTTTGGCCACAAGCGGGATGCCTATGTCTAAGGTGACATCCGTTATGGCGCCCATGTTTTTGGTAGCGGTTACCGGGCCGCAGAATAAATTACGGGCGCTGGATTTTATAGGTTCCGCCGATAGAATTATTCCTTCTGCCGGAATGAGCAAAAAACCCTCCTCGCCATCGCAGATATTTTCTGATGAGATAGAAAACTCGACTGTTTCCACCGTGATTTTCATTTTTCCCTCTTTATTCTGTACCTGGCAGCGAAAAATATTGTCATGGCAGAAAAACTGGGCCACAAACTGATTGACCGGTTTGCGGAAAATCTCTTGCGGCGAGCCGACCTGAATAACTCTGCCATGCTCCATGATACCGATGCGGTCGCCCAAAGACAAAGCTTCTTCCAGGTCATGGGTTATATGGAGGACGGTTTTGTGCAATTCTTTATGGATGCGCCGGAGTTCCCGGTGCAACTTTTTTTTGGTTTGACCATCCAGGGCGGATGACGGCTCATCCAGCAGCAGTATCTCAGGTTCAACTACCAGAGCGCGGGCCAGGGCGGTGCGCTGCTTTTCACCACCGGAGAGATTTTTGGGGTATCTGGTAAGCAGGTGCGTAACTTCCAAAAAATCAGCCATATTGCTGACCAGTTCTTTTCGTTCCTGGCGAGGCGTCCCCTTTTGCTTAAGGCCATAGGCTATGTTCTCCTCAACATCCATATGCGGAAAGAGGGCATAATCCTGGTAGACAATCCCGACCTGACGACACTCCGGAGACAATCTGGTAACATCTTTCCCTTTTATGTAGATATGGCCGGTATCAATGTTGTAAAGTCCGGCAATGGATTCGAGCAGCAAGGTTTTACCCGCGCCCGTGGGTCCTAGTAATACAAAATACTCCCCCGCCCCGATGCAAAGATTAATATCCTCTAAATTGAATCCGGCAAAATTTGCTCCTAACCCCGCCAACTCAATCATGAGCGCTCCCGCTTGGCCAGACCGCGTAAAGCGACAAAAATGATAAGGCAGATGAGGACCAAAACCACCGCCACAGGGCGCGAGTATTTTAGCCCGTAAGCATTGAAACGCTCAAAGATCAATACCGGCGCCACCATGGGGTGGTAGGCCAGGATGACTACGGCGCCAAATTCCGAGATGCCCCTGGCCCACATCATAATAGCTCCGGACAAAATATGACGATAAGAAAGCGGCAGGGTAATCTCCCAAAATGTTCTCCAGGGACTAGCCCCTAGGGTGCGTGATATATTCTCCAGCCTGGGGTCTATAGAGCGAAAACCGTCTTTGGCGGAATTTACTAAAAATGGCAGACTGACAAAGGACATGGCGACTACAATTCCAGGTAAACGGCCCACAAAGCCAATGCCCAGTTTGCTGAACAGTTGTCCGGCAAAAAACTTTTTCCCGAAAACGGTAAGCAAAGCAATACCGGCCGCCGTATGCGGCACCATAATGGGGAGGTCTATCAGCCCTTCAATAAGCCGCCGTCCCGCAAAATCGTGTCGGGCAAGAATATAGGCCAAGGGGATACCAAAGATGAGGCAAAAGAGCGTGGCATATAAGGATGCCCGCAAGCTTAACCAGATAGCTTCAATCACATCTCTATCCTGAACGGTCTCCAGGATAATAGCGGGATCTCCGAACAGTGTCATCTTCAGCAGGGGAAGCACAATCAACAAAACAATAACGCTTCCCAACAGGCTGAAAATAATAGTAAACCCAGCCGGTTTCATAACCATTATCTGAGCTTTGCCGGCAATTTATCCCTATTGCCGGTAACTACAACCGGTACGATGGGCGGCTGGCCGTTTTTGGTCATCACAGCCTGCCCCTCCGCTGAGATTACGAATTTGACGAAAGATACGGCTGCCTCCGGATGGGGGGCATTTCGGGGAATAGTAATGCCGTAGACCATCGGCTCCCCCCTTTTTTTCAGCCACTCGCCCGGCTTTTTCCCGGTTACCTTGATCGAAGCCCGGTTATAAAAATCCGAATATTCAGCTGATTTCAGGTTTATTTGATCAGGCAGGACTACATACGGCATCCGGTGCTGCTCGCATACCGAGCGGTAAATAAAAAGATAGTCCAGCTCGCCTACCTCCAGTAGGGCGATAAGGTCTGTCTCTTTCGCCCGTATATTACGCTTAGGGCAGTTCCGGGCCAGCTTCCGATAGAGGTTGGGTGTTTTGTAATAGGCTTCCGCCAGCTGCCAGACTAATAGGGAACGATAGCCGCAAGGGTCGGAATTCGGGTCGGAATGGCCGTATTCAACCCCTTCCCGCAGGAGTATGCGGGGCCAGTTTTCACCGTTTATCTCATCGGCGAGGGGGCTGTCTTTTCTGTACATGATCGCCATTTCATTGGTGGCAAAACTTATATTCCAATCGGCGCGCTCCGGAATCAGCAGCTCCTCAATTACTGTGTAATCCGCCACGGCCACAACGTCGCAAGCCCGGTCAAGATCAGTCACTTTCCTGGCGCATTGGCGCGAACCGGCAGACTCCCTGAGGATGTTCACCCGAGGATGTTTCCGGTTGAAGGCTTGCGCCATTTCCTGAAAAGGTATCGCCAAGGAGCCCGCCTGAAAAATGATCAACTCCCCGGACAGTTCCCCTCCCTGGACAGGCCCGGCCCACAATAACACACACAATAAAGGTAACAACCACTTCATAATACTCCCGCTGACTTATACCAAGTTGCAATCAAACATATAGATATTCATATAGAAAAATAAAGGGTTGATAATTGTTGGGTTTCGCAAGCTCAGCCCAACCTACCAACTGATGCTATCTGCTGATTAGTTTCCCACCTTTAGCATTCTTCTTATAAGATTGTTTAATAAGGCTCATTATGTATTCCAGGTTGTCATCATCGCCAACCTGCAATTCGTAATCACCGCTTCCCCAATGGCCAATAGTTGAAACATCCCGTGCCACCTCTTTTGGATCATCTAATTCGCCTTTTCTAAGGTTAATCCAGATTTTTAGCGCATTCTTTTGTATACAAATATCCGCTATATTATTTTTTACAATAAATCCAACATACCATTTCGTTGGTTTAAGAGTAATATCGTCAGTTAAGTTTAAAATAGCAGCTTTAAATTTCTTATATAACTCTTTTATTCCCTCCGAAGCTCTGCTTAAATGCTCATCTTCAGCATAGACCTTTATTTCCTTACTAACACTTTCAATAGCTTCAGTCTGTTTGGATATTGTCTTAATAGACTCTGTTGCTCCTGAGGTTTGTAAACGAATAAAATTGACCGTCTGATTTGAGTATCTTTTTACCTCCCAGAGTTCGATAGGCAAGTCTTTAAAGTTAATAGCTTCTCTTTGGTAGTCGGTAAAAGAAGGAGATACAAAAATAACTTTTGATTGGGACCAATCAACATCGCTTCGCTTTAGCCTATTCTGGCAATTCTCATTATATTCTAAAATAAAATCTGCTTTATTATTAAGCATCAAGGACAAATAAGCATATCCTTGGTCAATGACGCTGAAATTCCTATCTCTTTTATATTCTATAATCACAAACGACCTTGATTTAGTATCAAACGCAAGTGTGTCAATACGAAAATTGTTTAGAGTAAATTCAGATCGGACAAATTCTAAATCAAAAATTTCAGCTAGATTATTTTCACATAAATTGTGTATATCTTTTTCTAGTCTAAACGGTTGTTCTTCAATAAATCTCAGCCTTCCTTTTTGAATTGAAAATAATGGCATTTTATTTCACTCCATTACCTGTGTAGCTTTTTGCCATTGGATCAGGAAAATATAAATAATGTAGGGGCTTGACTTCGTGGTACCAACTCGGCAGGACAGAATTGTCTTGCGTGGGCTGAAGAACCTATGGAGATCGAGTTTATATACCTCTTCATCCTCTACCCCAGCACTGGGATGCGGGTGTCCTTGATACAGGGTTCCCCACCGCAAACCTGGGGGTTAATGTTAATTCTAGGGTTCATTTCCTACCTCCATGTTCATAGCGTGGATTGGCAAGTCCCAGCCCTACACCGCCGACTTCTTGGCAATTTCCCGGACAGCCCGGCAGACGTAATCCACCTCGTCGGGAGTATTGAAGCAGCCCATACTGAGGCGGACGGTGCCGGAAGGCGCGGTACCGATGGTACGATGTGCTAAGGGCGCGCAATGGAGCCCGACGCGGGTCATAATCTCATACTCTTGATCCAGCATGAAGCCCACCTCATTGGAAAGTAACCCATCAATATTAATGGAGACTACCGCCATTTGCCGCCCAGGGTCTTTGGGACCGTAGATGTTAACTTTTTCTATCCCTTCCAGGCCGGCCAGCAGTCTCCCGGTAAGGTTCTGCTCATGGCGATGGATTTTCTCAATGCCGGTCTGTTCCAGAAATTCCATGGCTGCTCCCAAACCGGCCAAGCCAGGCGTGTTTTTGGTTCCGCTCTCATATTTATCAGGCAGAAAATCAGGGTGATATTCCTTTTCGGACAGACTTCCCGTCCCCCCCTCTTTCAGGCTGGGCATAATCTCCTCCAATCCCTCCCGCAGGTACAGTCCGCCGGTTCCCTGCGGGCCGAGCAATCCTTTATGCCCCGGGAAGGCTATCATATCCGCTTTGAGCTCATCGGCAGTCATGGGGATGATGCCGATAGTTTGAGCGGCATCTATCAGATAAAACACCTGGTCATATTTTTCCAGGATGTCTCCCACCTCAGCGACCGGCATTAAGGTTCCGGTGACATTGGAGGCATGAGTAATCGCCACCAGACGGGTAGCGGGTCTTATCTCCCTTTCGATATCTTTTGCCTCCAGGAAACCTTCCGGCGTACATCCGACCACTGTCAGCTCGATACGCCCTGAGCGTTCCAAGTGTCTTAAAGGTCTAATGACGGAGTTATGCTCAAACGACGTGGTGATGACATGGTCACCGGGACGCAATATACATTTTATACCTAGATTTAAGGCGTCAGTAGCGTTAAACGCAAAGATAATCCGGGAAGAATCAGAGACAGCCAATAACTCCGCCAGTGCGTCCCGGGCATTTAATATGACCCGTTCGGCTTCCACCGACAATTTGTGTCCGGAGCGGCCGGGATTTGCCCCTATCTGCCGCATACAGTGATCCATTGCTTTATAGACGGCCTCGGGTTTAGGCCAACTGGTCGCCGCATTATCAAAATAAATCATTTTATCCCCCCTTGAGGCTAATACTCACCCATTACAATCATAATAAGTATTCCGGGCTTAACAAGTTGCCGACAATCATTGGACTCAAGCGCCAGAACCTTCTAACCCCTTGACTATTGTCGGCTTAATATAACATAATCATTTGGTTACTGTAAACCCTGCTCCGGCAAAATACTAGACGGGACAGTAATGCCTGCCGTTACTATAAAAGAAGTATATTTGCTGAAACAGCAACATTTTATTTGTCCCGATTAATCCAAAGAACCGGTTATTGAAGAAAACCTTTTTGAAAAAAGGGGACACCTCTCCCTTTTATCATTACCTGTCTGAGGGCAACTCAGGATAAGAGTGAAAGTCGAAGGCCGGTGGGCTGGGGGGGCTTTTATAAAATAATCAGGGTTGTAAGAGACTGTTAATAAGTGATATTGTAAGGGAAATGGATCCAGCGGCCGCCTCCGCTTCTATAATACTGGTGCCGATCACAGACCCATATGTATCTTCTT
>QIEW01000146.1 GCA_003230535.1 bacterium | reverse complement strand
ATTACTAATTCGATTATTGGCGCACACGGACCCGATATTAGAGGAGGAAGACCCTTATGGGTGAGTGGATTGGGCGAGGCCGTAAGGCAAGGCGTTGTTATGGCTTTGATGAGATAGCTTTAATTCCCGGTTTAGTAACCATCAATCCTGATGAAGTAGACATTAGCTGGACATTAGGACCTTACAAGTTTGAGTGTCCTATTTTAGCGGCGGCTATGGATGGCGTGGTAGATCCGAGGTTTGCTTCTTTGATGGGACAGATGGGAGGTCTGGGAGTCCTTAATCTTGAAGGAATCTATACCAGATACAAGAATCCTTACGAAGTGATCGGCAAGATTATATCCGCATCTACTGAAGAGTCTACCACCTCCATTCAAAGCGTATATCAAGAACCTGTTAAGGAAGAACTTATAGAAACCTGCATCAAAAAGATTAAGGCCGCGGGCGCTCCAGCCATAGTCTCCGTTATTCCTCAACGGGCCGCTGCATTAGGACCGCTTGTTCAAGAGGCGGGAGCCGATATTTTTGTTGTTCAATCCACGGTAACCACTGTACGGCATATATCCAGTCAATATGAAATACTTGATTTCGCAAAGCTCAAGAAGGAACTAAAAATGCCTATTGTCGTGGGGAATTGTGTGACCTATGAAGCTACTCTTGAACTGATGGAGACCGGTATAGATGGGATATTGATCGGCGTAGGCCCAGGGGCGGCCTGCACTACGCGGGGCGTATTGGGAATAGGTATCCCTCAGGTCACCGCCACCATAGACGCAGCCTCTGCCAGAGATTTCCATTATAAACAGAGCGGGAAATATGTACCGATTATCACCGATGGAGGGATGAGCACCGGAGGAAATGTTTGTAAAGCTTTTGCCTGTGGGGCCGATGCGGTAATGATTGGTTCAGCCTTTGCCAGAGCTACCGAATCCCCAGGTCAGGGACACCATTGGGGTATGGCCACATCCCACGCCAACTTGCCTCGGGGTACCCTTATCAAGGTCGGTACTACGGGAACATTAAGACAAATTCTCCATGGGCCGGCGATCATGGATGACGGCTCACAAAACCTTATCGGCGCCCTGCGCACCTCTATGGGGAGCTGCGGCGCAGCCTCCTTGCGGGAGATGCAGCTGGCTAATATTATCATTGCCCCGGCCATCAAAACCGAGGGCAAAATCTTCCAGCAACAACAGCATGTCGGCATGGGAAGCCATTAATACTATACTTGACGCCCTTATTCCGGATTATTCATAAATTCACGGTAAATATTAATGATATTATTTGAATACAAGGACTTATGTAATAACGGTCAAAAAACAAAATGGCTCATACAAATTACCGAAAACTCCCGCTATGGAAGCGGCCAACTCCGAACGTGTTTATGATCCCGACTATTATTCGGGTTATCAAGTTTAACGGTGAAGTCTAAGCGGGTTATTTGCTGTTTCGTGTGTGGAAACCTGGGGGATGCCTTATTGCTGACCCCTGTGATTGAAGGCTGGCGAAAGCAATTCCCCGAATGCCGGATATATTGTTACGGGCGTAAGCCTAAGGCGTTAGAAATACTGGAACCCTGCCCTCACCTGGACGGTATTGTCAGCTCGCCTCGCGAGGTCCTCTCCACTCCCCCGGAAAACTTCCAGAAAATTATTAATAATTTTGATTCGGAAGAGCTTATTTTTGCATCCCTAATATGCCGCCTCAAACCGGCTCTCCAAAAACCCCGCCGGCATATTATCCGGCTGTTAGGCAGATTAGCCGGATTAACGCTTGATCCCGACCGGCTGCGGGTATACCTGACCCCCCAGGATGAAGAATTCGGCCAAAATATCGCCGGCAAACTGAACCGCCCCGTAGCGGCATTACATACCACTTCTTTTAGCTGCCGGAACAAAGAATGGTATGTGGAACGGTGGTCGGAGGTGATTAAGGAACTCACCGGCTGGGGATATGAGGTGGTACAAATCGGAGCGGAAGGAGAAACACTGGCGCCGGGAGCGACGGACCTTCTAGGACTGCCTATCCGGAAAGCGCTCGCTGTGGTTAAGTATGCCAAGCTATTCCTGGGGATTGACGCTGTGTTCAGCCATGCGGCGGCGGCTTTTCAAATACCGGGCGTGGTGTTGTTTGGAGCCACCACCCCCGAGGTCTGGGGCCATAGCGGGCATATTAATCTTTATCGCGGGCTACCCTGCCAGCCCTGCATGGATATCATCTTAGGCTCATGCCATATCCGGCGCTGTATGCAGCAGATCCAAACAGAAGAAGTCCTCGCCGCGCTTAAGAGGCTTGTCAGATGAAGGATACTTCCCGGGCGCCGTATAATACCGCTGTTATCCTGGCCTATGCCGCCTTGGCCATTGTATTTACTTACCCGCTGGCAACTAAATTTACCACTCATATTCTCGGACCTCCGGAGGATAATCTCTATAATCTATGGAACCTGTGGTGGCTAAAGAAATCTATCCTGGAGTTCCACACTCATCCCTATTATACCGACTACTTGTTCTACCCCCCTGGCGCCAGCTTGGCATTCAACACTTTTTCCCTGTTTAACAACCTGTTTTTGGGATTACCGCTCCAGTTTTTTTTAAGCCGGATTGTTATTTATAACATATTAATTTTATTGGCCTTCATTCTGGGGGGCTGGGGATGTTATCTCCTGATCTTTCATCTGGTGGAGAATGCCAGAGCGGCTTTTCTGGGCAGTTTAGTGTTCGCCTTTTCTCCTTATCATATGGCCCATGCCGCCCACCACCTGAATATATCCAGCATCCAGTTTTTACCATTCTTTGCCCTTTACTTCCTGCGCCTCCATGAACAGCCGAAATTGAAAACTGCATTATCGGCGGGGGTATTTCTGGCTCTGGCGGGTTTGTGTTCCTGGTATTATTTATATTATCTTTTAATGTTCAGTTTCATTTTCATTATTTATCATTGGAGAGACTTAAGAGAGAGGAGCTGGCGGGGGTGGCTGGTGGGGACATTCTTAGGTTCCGGCATCCTTGTTTTGCCTTTTATCTACCCGATGTTAAAAGAGCTCTACTATGGCTCCCGTTATACCGGCGCCTGGAACCCGGAATGGTTTAGGGCGGATTTATTAGCTTTCTTCGTACCCCCCATAGAACATACTTTAGCCAGGAAAAGTCAGCTCTTACAAAAGCTTTATGCCCGGTTTTCGGGCAATTCCTGGGAAGCCACGGTCTATTTAGGGTATACCGCTTTGGGACTGAGTATCTATGGGGTTCGCAGGTTAGGTTGGCGAAAGACCGGCTTCTGGGTCACCTCGGGGCTGGCGGCTTTTCTTTTGGCTTTAGGGCCCAGGTTATCTTTTGCGGGAAAGATAGTTTCCCCTTATCTTTATTTGCCCTACAAATGGATAGCATGGGTTCTGCCCATATTATCTATTGCCCGTGTTCCTTCCCGATTTGTGGTGCTGGTAATGCTTTCGCTGGCGGTACTCTCAGGGTATGGTTGGAATATGCTGGAGGAAAAACTGGATAACAGACGCTGGGGCAAGCTTCCGGTTAAGCATTTGGCCTGGCTGATTTTTATGCTGCTGATCTTAGCGGAATTTACTGCGATCCCGTTTATCGTCACTTCTCCGGAAGAGGCGACCCAGGCTTCATTTTTCGGGAAACTATGGAAGGATGATCCTGAAGATTTTGCAGTGCTGGAGTTACCGCTAAGAGGTTATCAGGAAAACGAACTCTATATGTATCGCCAGACAGTTCACCAGAAACGGTTGCTTGCCGGTATTATTTCACGCATACCAAATAGCGCCCTGGAATTTATCTACAGCAGCCCGTTGCGTCAGCTTTTGGAAAATAAGCCGCTAGCTGACGCTTCCTGGCTTGAGTTAGGAGAGACATTTAAGGCTCAAAAAATCAAATACATTGTTCTCAACAGACACCTTTTTTCAGCAGGTTGCCAGCATAACTCCAAATCCGACCAAGAACTATACCGCCAACTGGAAACCAATTTCCCTCAGATCGGCGCATTAGGAGAAAAGATTGCCGTCTATCAAGTTTATTAACCCCGGATTATTCATAAATCCGTGGCAAACATTGATGATGTTATTTGAATACAGCTAGTTATAGAATAACGGTCAAAAAACAAAAAATTTATACGAATTACCGAAAACTCCCGCTATGGAAGCGACCAGCGGGAGCGTGTTTATGATCCCGAATTATTCGGGTTATCTGATTTTGACTTTTTCTTCTCCTCTTTTAATTTATCCAGAGAAGATTTCAAAATAGCAGACAGTACGGTGTATATCCATGCCAACGGGATAATAACCAAAAAGAACAAGAAACCCCACACAATCACCCATACTATGTAATAGATTACTCCCTTCTCCATCTTTTCTCCTTATGGTATTTGTGCTATGATTTCACAAATTAAAATAATATCTCTAAATTGGAGCTAAGTAAACAAATTATTATTCCCCCGAATAATTCGGGATCATAAACACCTGACAGGTGACTTTGTTCATATCCGCCGGAGTTAAGAGATGATTACCATAATAGACTATGGAATGGGCAACATAGCCAATGTGCAGAACGCTTTTGCTTATTTAGGCTACCCTGCCGAGGTTACTCAAACCCCATCAGGAATTCATCGCGCCCAAGCCTTGGTGTTACCTGGAGTGGGGGCATACCGGGACTGTATGCAGGCTCTCCGTCATCTGGAGCTCATCCCGCCCCTAAAACAGTACCTGGCCGCCAACCGGCCTTTCTTGGGTATTTGTTTGGGATTGCAAGCGCTGTTTTCTGGAAGCGAGGAGTTTGGCTCCCAGGAAGGGCTGGGGGTGTTCTCCGGCCGGGTGATCAGATTTCCCGCCGGCCTTAAGGTGCCGCATATGGGTTGGAATACCCTGGAGATAAAGCGCCGCCCGCCACTCCTTGATGGTTTGCCTAGAGAGCCCTATATGTATTTTGTCCATTCCTATTATGTAGTTCCCGAAGACAGTCAAATTGTAGCAGCCACCACCTCTTACGGGACAACTTTTACCTCCATGATCTGGCACGGAAATATCTTTGCCACCCAATTCCACCCTGAAAAGAGCCAGAAGTGGGGGTTAGAAATCCTAAAGCGTTTCGGCCAATTGAGCCGCAGCGCTTAAGCGTATGGAAACACAACTTTCGGCAAC
Organism: bacterium; assembly: GCA_003230535.1. Lineage (GTDB taxonomy): Bacteria > SZUA-182 > SZUA-182 > SZUA-191 > SZUA-191 > SZUA-191. The sequence goes on along the minus strand of QIEW01000146.1, from coordinate 870 downwards.
TATCATCGCCTATAATGAAGAACACTGCATTGAGCGGTGTATCCGGAGTGTTTCGTGGGCGGACGAGCTGGTAGTGGTGGATTCTTTCAGCGCCGACCGGACGGCGGACATCTGCCGGCGCTTTGGCGCCAGAGTAATTAAACAGAAGTGGTTAGGCTACGTTGCCCAGAAGAATTTTGCCCTCGAGCAAGCCAAGCATTCCTGGGTGCTCAGCCTGGATGCCGATGAGGCGGCTTCACAGGAATTACAGCAGGAGATCCAGGTTTTAAGACAAAAAGAGATGGGGGAGGTGAGCGGCTATTATATCCCCCGCAAACTCCACTATCTAGGCCGCTGGATTAAGCATGGCGGTTGGTATCCCGACTACAAGCTGCGGCTGTTTAATAAAGAGGAAGGTCGCTGGGAAGGGAAAGATATTCATGAAACCGTAGCCTGCCGGGGAGAAACAGGAAAGTTAACCGGAGATATCGACCATTACTCCTTCTTAGATATCTCAGATCATCTACGGACTATAGACAAGTTTACCACTATCTCCGCCGGAGAGCTTCAGGCAAAAGGCAAGCGGGCCGGCATTGGGGACCTGACCCTGCGCCCGGCGGCTGCTTTCCTCCGGATGTATCTCTTGCAGGCGGGATTCCTCGACGGAGTTCCAGGATTAATCCTCTGCGGGTTATCCGCCTATCATGTGTTGGTTAAATATGCTAAGCTGTGGGAACTGGCAAATGAACCTAAAATCACTACGGATAAACTCTAAGCTCAGATGAACAAAGCGCACATGCCGGTCGGGTTTAATGGCTGTCAGGTCTGAGGACCCGACAGCACAAGAAATGGAAATTCCTATACTATTGAGCCTCTTGCAAAAGTGCCAGG
>QIEW01000117.1 GCA_003230535.1 bacterium | reverse complement strand
GACCAGGACAGTTAAAACCCAAAGCAATCACTTCTTTATGTCGATCTACTCCTACTTTAAGCTTGAACTGCTAAGCATTAAATCAAACTGCTTTTGCGTAACATGAGTTAATAACGCAGAAGCGGCAGGAATTTTAGATTGTAACTCCTGGGCATATTCCTTTAAATATTTATTGGCAACAGATGATACATTATTAGGTCCTATCAAACTATCCAAGAGTATTCCTATACACCCCAAAAAGCAGAAAAACCCAATTGTGGACTTATCTTTTTTCCATATTTTTTTATAAGTATAATTAAGTACCGTTTCATTAGAAGAGGAAACCATTTTGTTTTCAATTATAATATAACTTCTTACATAGTTATACAACCATTTATCTTGCCAGGTAACTTCCATTTTTTCAATATTAATCAAGAGAAGAGGAGCATCAGCACTCTTGGGAATCATTTTAACAACAGTAACATTATACCCTTTATTTTCTAAAACTTTCTTGATCGTTTTTGCAATAATGTCTTTTATATCATCACTGTTTTTTCGTTAACGCAACCCAGGAATAGGTCGCAAAACCGAATAAAATCTTTGCCGGAGGTTCCAGTAATATATAGATTAATTGGGGCTCCTCCTTTTCTAATATCTTTTGGTGGTTCTAAATATTGTGGCTTTATATTTATTGCACAACCTGTAAACAAAAATAATACGGATATCAGTACAGCAGACGTTTTTAGAAAAGCTTTTCTCTTATTCAACTTATGGTTCCTTTTTCCCTTTGTAAAAATAAAAGCACCAGAAAAGTAAAAGATATGTTATTGTATTTTTTATATGTCTCTTATTTCCTTTATTATTTTTGTGACTAAATAATTACTGTAATCATCTTTTATTTTCAATTGAAAATCATCAATAATGTCTGGATCAAAGTAAGCTGCATTGTAAATCCCACCGAAAAAGCCACCAATGTTATAGGTAAACCACGCAAGGCCGTTAACATACCAAGTTCGATCAAATTCGGCATGCTTGATAGAATACGGAATGAATGTATCTAGTTTTTTTAACTCTCCGCCCTGCCCGTCATATATGATTATATCTATTTTTATGTTACAACTATAGGTATAACCTATCAATGCAGGGGCAAAAAAGTAGCCGCCCGGAAAGCTGATAGGAATCCAGTTCCTGAATGAACTTTCATATTCTACAGCAGGATTTATGGAAATTATATAATCAGGGTGAAAGTCATCTGTGGGCAGTAAGTAATCGGTTTTTATCTTTTCAATTTCTCGCAGGGAAGATAATTTTTCTACAATAACATTAAAATATCATATATCGTTAGCGCTTCCTGTGAATGGGGCAATACCTAAATTAATTTTTTTACCAGTATCTTTAACGGTAGGTATGGTTAGCCTTGTAAGAGTAGTAACTTCCAGAGGGTATGAACAACCAATAGCAAACATTAAGCAGATAATAGATAAGAATCTACGCTTCTTCACCATCTTATTTCTCCTAAAATAACAAGTCATCGAATATGATACATATCATACATTTTTCCTATAATGAAGTCAACTATTATTTGGGGCTTTTCGGCATTAAATCCTATTTGGAGATAACAGCCAAGGGAAAGCACCGACAGGCCCTGCGGGAATTATATGTCCGCTATACCGGCTTGGTGCAGCAGCATTATGAGGTCAGGAAGCTGCAAATTGATATCGGGCGATCTGAGATCAGGTTTAGTCAAGCGCAGGATAGGCTATGCGCCCTACCCCAGGGTGATGAGGATAAATATGCCGGAGAGTTAGCCGCCCTGGATGTAGATGAGGCCGGGGTTGATCTGGAGATGAAGCGTTGGCAGTTGGAGAACCTGAAGTTGACGGTTAAAGAGACTCTCCGGGAGATGGTGATCTTCAAGCAGGAATTGGATCAGCTTAGTCCGCAGCGCAAATACGACAGCTATGAGGAGGCGGAACCGGAGTACTGGCAGACGCAGTATATAAATGAACGCCTTAGCGGTAACCCATCGTATGGGAAGCCCCTGAATCAACTCCCGCCTGTCCCCAACCGGCTGGATATTGAGCAGCAACTGCGTAGTAAGCATGCTAATTCAACGTCAGCGAAACGGCGCAAGAGAAGATAGGAGCTATATATGCCTAACGGGACATGGACAGCTAAAACCAGTATCCCGTCACCGGAATGCTTTGCTATGGCCAGTTTTCGGCTGGCCAACAGCAAGATTTATCTGGCCGGGGGGGTTGTATTACAACACATCAACTGCCATGCAGGAGTGCCGGGAATATGCGGTATTAGGCGATTTCTGGACTGATAAGCATATTATGCCCCTGCCGCCACGTGCCCGGGCTGTGGGCCTGGCTTTAGGTGCCGACCTGAATACCGGCTATGTATTCGGCGGGCGGGAGAGCTCAGTCTCAAAGCATTACAATTACTGCCTGGAATATTCCCAAGCCGCCGATACCTGGGCGACCAGGAACAATATGCCCATAAACAAGGCCAGTCACAGCGGTTGGACGCTGGATGACGATAACGGTATCCTGGCGACGGGAACTAAATATACCTCCAGCCAGGGGTTCTCCCCGGAGACTTATCGGTATACCAAATCCACCGACAGCTATCTCCAGCGGACTAATATCATTGCCCCAACCAGGGATAGCGCCGGATGCTTTTCTATGAACGGCAAAGGGTATTTATGCGGCGGCAGCCCTATCGTGAGCATCGACATACGATATTCCCCCGGCAATCAATACGACAATGATGAATTTGACGACACCGCTGAGGTCTGGACATCGCTGATTGGCCTGATAGTTCCGGCCAGATCACTCTCAGGCGGCGGTGCGCTCACATCATCCGGCTGCGGTTACATAATCGGCGGAAGGGGCGCCGCCCGGAAATGTGACGAGTACGATCGTGCAGTGGACGTCTGGAGCAGAAAGGCCGACATTCCCGCTGATATGCAGGACGGGATAGCATCTGAGGCAACCTCCGGGAGCGCCATATACATCTTTGGCGGCTGGTATGGTAAGCAAAACTACGTATTTACCATGCCCGCCGTGCCTTGGGTAGCAAGCCTTACACCAGGTCATGAGCAACTTGATGTGCCGATGGATACCAATATCAGCTTCGACATTCTGGATGAGACCGGCGTGGACCCCAATACCATTACGGTAAGGATAAATGGGGTAAACGCTATCGTAAACGGAGTTTTTCAGGCGAATTTTACGGGCGCTATTGAGGAGATACTGTAGCGGTCATGGCTAATTATCGTGTAACCATAAATCCTGATGCCGACTTTGCCTCCGACCAGATTGTAAAGCTGCTGGTGGACGCTAAGGATATGGACGGCAACTCCATGGATCAGCTGGCCGCCTGGTTCAGGACGCCCGATACGCCAATAACGCCGGGCAATAACTATCGGGTGGCCATCAATCCTATGGAGGACTTCAGCAGAAACCAGATTGTCAAACTACAGATTGACGCTAAGGATAATGAAAATAATCCCATGGATACCCTGCTTACCTGGTTCAGAGCGCTGGAGTTTTACCCGGGCTATCGGGTAATGGTAAACCCGGATGCGGCTTTCGGGGAGATGGAGACGGTGGAGGTAGAAATATCGGCTACTGATATGGATTTGATGTCCCTGTTAGAAACATTCTGGTTCCAGACCGAGCATTTTGATGTGCTGGTAGATATTCTGCCTGGATACCCGGATGTAAGCATCAGCAGGTGGGAAACAAATAAGGATGTGGGCACCTACCAGGTGGAGGTGGGCGGTAATGGTAAAGGGACTGGGGTAATCATCGGCACGGCCTTTGGCAGCCAAAATGTGCAGGGCAATCTGCCTGGAATATTGGAAGCCATCGAAACAGTAATCAAAGGTGCCGATCTGGAAGCTGCCTCCCTTGGCTCCGATGATAAGCGGCTGAATATCTATGTGACTGATGCCGGGGGATACTTCAATGATTATGAGGGATAGGGTAAGTGCCTAATTACGCAATCATAACTCTGGATATAGATATACCTGCCATCTCCAGCGTATCGCCTGTTGGCGGTAGTCAGGATGTGGCGGTTGAGACGCCGCTGATCTTCACCTTGGCGGATATGCTGACTGAATTGGATATCGCCACCCTGGAGCTAACCATTGCTGGCGAACAGGCTATATCAGGAGGAGCGTTTCAATCTGGTTATGCCGGTCAAATTATCCAAGCAGGCAGTGTTTACAGCATATCGGTTACCAAAAGTAATGGCTGGCCGGGGTCGGCTGATATCGCCTATGAAATTCGCATCCAGGATACCGTGGGCAATGAGCTGCTATATCAAGGGAGTTTTTATACCGCTGCCGGCTGGACAGAATTAAGCGGAGAGTGGGTGAACTTGGAAGAAGACGGAACAAGTATTTAAGGGGCAACTGCGGCGCTTCCTGAAGCTGCTCAGCTTCTCTCTTGATGAAGTGAAAGGCTTGATTGATGCCTTCCCCATGATTTTAAACGTAGATAAAACCGATGCCGACTACTTGCCGCTGTTTGCTGCGCTGGTAGGGATTGATTTTAACTACGATATCCCTATCCCCCGGAAACGTGAGGAGATAAAGCGGGCGGTGGAGGTGTATAAAACCAAGGGCACTATACCGGGGATAAAACGTTTCTGCCACAATATCATGGGCATTGATCCTGAGATTGATGAGTGGCCTAACATTGTATTTCTTCTTTTAAACTTAACGGTCTTTTGCGCTTTGATTTGGAAGAGATAAAAGAATGGATTAATAGTTAAAAAGGGGTTACAACATCAGTCCACAATCTCAAGCCAAAATCACTTAAGCACAATGATATAGATATAATAATAAAAAGAACCATTGAATCTACCAAGCAACAGGCATATAATAATTTTTCAAAAGGGGAAGCCAGACCTGATCAGGCCCAGAAGGGAGGTAATTAATGGGTCTATATAAACGGGACAAAGTCTGGTGGATGGCTATTTCACATAAAGGTCAACAGATACGCCGTTCATGCGAAACAACATCCAAAAATCTGGCAGAAGACATCTTCTGCAAGGTTAAGACCCAGATAACAGAGAGGGGAGATTTTTTGACACAAGAGAGGCAACCTTTGAGGATCTGACTCAGGATATTATCGTTGATTATAAAATCAACTAGAAAAAATCTTTTGATAGGACGCAAAGAAGTCTCAAGCATTTGAAAAAATTCTTTGAAAGAATGAAAATAGCTGATATTACCACAAATCATATTCAGTCATACATCCTTCAAAGAAGCGATGATGGCGCTGCTAATGGTACTATTAACAGGGAACTGGCGGCTCTCAAAAGGATGTTCCATCTTGGCGCAAGAATGACTCCTCCAAAAGTTCTAAATATCCCGTATATTCCCCATCTCAAAGAAAACAATATCAGACATGGGTATTTCGAACACGACGAATACTTGGCGTTTAAAGAAGCTCTCCCGTCATATCTGAAACCTGTTGTAGTAATGGCTTATTACACTGGCAGGAGGAAAGCAGAAATATTAGGTCTACAGTGTATGCAAGTGAATTTGCGGGAGAGGAAAATAACTTTAAGGCCATATGAGACCAAGAACGATGAACCTAGAACTGTATATATGGGAACAGAGCTTTTTGAAGCGATAAACCTTCGAAAAGCTTTAAGGGACAGCGAATATCCCAAATGTCCGTGGGTTTTCTTTGGTGAGCAGGGAGAGAAAATAAAGGATTTTAGGTTTGCCTGGGCAAAGGCCTGCAAAAAAGCTGGACTTGAAGGCAAGATATTTCACGATTTTCGCAGAACAGCGGTCAGGAACATGATCCGGGCAGGTATTCCAGAAAAGGTGGCGATGATGATTTCAGGTCACAAAACTCGGTCTGTTTTTGACAGGTATCACATCGTAAATGAGAACGACTTAAAGCTCGCTGCCATCAAAGTCCAAAATTATTTTTATCACAATGGACGATTTTCAGTCTGATTTTGCAGATTTGACAACGGCCAAAGGCGAGTCGCAAGTGGTTGATTTATATGCCCGAAATGTTGGTGCCGAGAGCCGGAGTCGAACCGGCACGGAGAAATTCCCCGCGGGATTTTAAGTCCCGTGCGTCTACCAATTCCGCCATCCCGGCAAA
>QIEW01000289.1 GCA_003230535.1 bacterium | reverse complement strand
CACGATGAACACCGAGGTGGAGAATTGTATAGCTTTAATGATGTGCCGGCTGTAGTATGCCAAAGTTGCGGTGAGGTATGGCTTACTGGTGAGGCTGCCGGAAAAATTGACCGCATTATTACCACTCACCAGGAACCTGAAGAATACAAGAGAGTGCCGGTATTCTCTCTAAGTAAGGTCGCCTAGTTTTTTGAGCTTATGCTCAGAGAATCTATCAGAGGGCGGATAATTTGAGTTAGTGGGGGCTGGCCTATGTTAATGGCCTGTAACGAAATAAAATGTTCTGCGGCTAAGGAGGGGGTAATATGTCTACCATTACTATAAAAAGCGATAAGCCAATGGTCATTATCCCCATGGAGGAGTATGAAAACATGAAGGAAACCATTGAGCTTTTATCTGAAAATCCAAGTTTAATCCGGGAACTCAAAGAAGAACGAGAGGAAATTGAAAAAGGAAATTTTATCTCTTTGGAAGACTTTAAGAAAAAATATCAGGTAAGATAATGTATCAGTAACTTACTATATATGTGGAAAAATGCGCATAGAAAAGAGGTATACAAGTAAACGATAAGCAGGGAGTTATTCTTATGATTGAGCTAACTATTGATACACAATCCATCGCGGTAGAGGAAGGTACTACTATTTTGCAGGCGGCCAAGCAGCACAAGATTAAGATACCTTACCTTTGTAATTACCGGTTGCTTGAGCCCTTTGGGGGCTGTAGGGTGTGCCTGGTACAGGTAAAGGACAATCCGCGGCTTTTGGCATCATGCACCACGCCGGTTACCGGGGGGATGGAGGTAATCACCACTTCGCCTGAAATCCATAAGGCGCGCCGGTTTGTGCTGGAGCTTTTGCTTTCGGATCATGACTGCCGTTGTATAACCTGTGAGAAGAATGGGGCTTGCAAGTTACAACGGCTGGCATACGAATATGGGATTGAGGAGCCGCGTTTCCAGGGGGAGAAGCGCAACTATGGTATAGAGCGGGATAATCCGTTCCTGGAGCGGGATCATGACCGTTGTATCCTCTGTGGCCGCTGTGTGCGGGTCTGTGATCAGATCCAAGGGATCGGTGCGGTGGATTTTTCCCGCCGAGGGTTTAAGGCCAAAATTTCTACCGCCTATGATCAACCTCTTAGCTGCATCTTCTGCGGCCAGTGCCTGTATGCCTGCCCTACCGGGGCCATCTCCTCTAAGCTGGCGCGCTTTGGGGGCCGGGTTTGGGAACTGGATGGAGTAGCCTCAGTGTGTCCTTTCTGTGGTTGCGGCTGCAATATGACATTCCATGTAAAAGACAATCGCATAGTAAAAGTTTCCCCGGTGCCTGACACCTCGGTAAACCAAAGTTCCTTATGCGTTAAGGGGAGTTTCGGTTATGATTTTATTAGCCACCCGGATAGATTAAAAAAGCCGCTGATAAAAGAGAACGGGGAGTTCCGGGAGGCAACCTGGAATGAAGCGCTGGATTTGGTGGCTTCAAGGCTCAGGGAGACAAAACAGCAGCATGGCCCGGATAGCATAGGCGGCTTATCCTCGGCTAAGTGCACCAATGAAGAAAATTATCTGTTCCAAAAGTTTATGCGGGCGGTTATCGGCACTAATAATGTAGACCATTGCGCCCGGCTTTGTCATGCCTCTACTGTGGCCGGTCTGGCAGCGGCGTTCGGCAGCGGCGCCATGACTAACTCGATTGCTGATATAGAACAGGCGGATGTGCTGTTTATCACCGGCTCCAACACTACCGAGGCGCATCCGATTATCGGGCTGCGGGTGCTTTCCGCTCTGAAAAGGGGAGCTAAACTAATTGTGGCTGATCCCCGCCGGATACGCCTGGCCCATAAAGCCACCGTGTGGCTCCAACAAAAGCCCGGTTCTGATGTGGCGCTCATAAATGGAATTATGGCCGTTATCTTACGGGAAGGTTTAGAGAACAAGGAATTCATCCAAAGCCGCACCGAAGGTTTTGAGCAGTTTGCTAAAATAATGGCGGAATATTCCCCTGAGATGGCATCTGAGATTAGCGGTGTGCCGGCGGATAAGATTGTAGAAGCCGCCAGACTTTATGCCGCCGCTAACCGTGCAAATATACTTTATTCTATGGGAATAACCCAGCATGTGGCCGGCACAGCCATCGTAAAATCTCTGGCTAACCTGGCGATGCTTACCGGACATATGGGCCGGGAAGGTTGCGGGGTTAATCCTTTAAGGGGGCAGAATAATGTCCAGGGGGCTTGCGATCTGGGAGCCCTACCTAATGTTTACCCCGGTTATCAAAAAGTGGCTGACGAGGGTTTGCGGCGGAAATTTGAACAAGGCTGGGGTGTCACTCTACCGGAGCAACCGGGGTTAACGGTTGTGGAGATGATGAAAGCGGCGGAAGCCGGACAAATAAAAGCTCTCTATATTATGGGAGAAAATCCCTTTTTGAGCGATCCTGATCAAAATCATGTAAAAAAATCCCTGGAAAACCTGGATTTTCTGGTAGTCCAGGACATTTTCCTGTCTGAGACCGCCCAGTTTGCAGATGTAGTTCTACCGGCAGGGTCTTTTGCCGAAAGCGACGGGACGTTTACCAATACCGAGCGGAGAATCCAGCGCCTGCGTAAGGTAGTAGATGCACCGGGAGAAGCCCGGCCGGATTGGCAAATCCTTTCTGATCTTGCCCGTCGGCTGGGATATCAGATGAGCTATAACTCACCGGCGGAAGTTATGGACGAGCTTGCCGGCCTGACCCCAATTTACGGCGGAATAAACTATGGGCGCTTGAATGGCGAGGGATTACAGTGGCCCTGTCCGGACAGCTCACACCCGGGCACGCCGATCCTGCATCGGGAAAAATTCAGCCGGGGCTTAGGTAAATTCAGCCCGGAACATTTCGCCCCGCCGCCGGAATGGCCTGATGCTGAATACCCCTTTATCCTGACTACCGGCCGTTATCTGTTCCACTTCCATACCGGCACTATGACCAGAAGAGCCAAAGGTCTGCATCAGGTCTGCCCCGAGGGCCGGCTCCAGCTTAACCCCGAGGATGCCCAACAGTTGGGGGTAGCTGACGGAGACGAGGTGACGGTACGTTCCAGGCGCGGCCAAATTCAAATTCGGGCGGAAGTAACGGAAAATATTGGACGCGGAGTAGTATTCGCCCCCTTCCATTTCAAAGAGTCCCCCGCTAATGCCCTCACCATCGCCGAGCTTGACCCCATCGCCAAAATCCCGGAACTCAAGGTGTGTGCGGTGGCTGTGGAAAAAATTTGTGTAGAGTCAGCTAATGCAAACCCGTAAGCAGATATTAACCAGGGAACTCAAGCGGATTGTTAAGATACTCATAGAAAACTATCAGCCTGAGAAGATTATCCTGTTTGGTTCGCTGGCCAATGGTCAGGTAGGCGAATGGAGTGATATTGACCTGGTGATAATCAAGAATACCCGCCAGAGATTTATGGAGCGCTTAAGGGAGGTAATTAAACTGACTATGCCGGAGGTGGGGGTGGATTTCCTGGTTTATACGCCGACCGAGGTAGAGCAGGCTGTCCGAGAAGGCAGGCTCTTTTTAAAGCAAGAAATTTTAGGGCGGGGCAGGGTAATTTATAACCAGGAGTAATAGAAAAATGCCTTCTAATTGGCTGGCCTTTGCCGAAGACGACTTACGCGCCGCGCATGCCTGCTTGAGAGATGGCGTATCCAACCAAGCGTGTTTTCACGCCCAGCAAGTGGTGGAAAAGGCGCTTAAAGCGGTGATTGCGGAAAAGGGAGATATACCCCCCAAAACCCATGGGTTAAGGGATTTGCTGACCATATGCTTGCGACACTCTGCTGATTTTGCCGTATTTAAGGAAGAATGCAGCCTGCTCAATAGATTCTACCTGCCCACCCGCTATCCCGATGCCATCCTGGGTTCGCTGGCAAAGGGATTACCCAGCCGGGAGGATGCCGACGAAGCCATCCAGATGGCAGAGAAAATGCTTGCTTTTGTTAAGGATGTACTGGGTGAAGAAGGAGGGTGAGGGGGGCTGATCATTGCCGAGTTGAATCCCACCACCAAGATACCGGAACTCAAGGTGTGTGCGGTGAAGGTAGAGAAATGGGGCACATGAAATAGATAGGTTACCTTTGTGGCTCTTAAAGCAGGGATATTTAACCTTTAGAGAGCTCTTTATAAATTCGGGACATCAAGGGGGACAGTAAAATGGCAGGAGTAAAATATCAAGTTATTCAAATGATTCAATCTCTCCCAGAGGAGGTTACTATTGACGATATTATGGCGGAGTTGTATTTCAAACTCCAAGTTGATGCTGGCTTGAAGGAGTTGGCTGAGGGTAAAGGGATACCCCATGAAGAAATTGAAAAGCGGATGTCCAAATGGCTTACAAGATAAGATGGTCTCCCCGCGCTGCTGCTGACTTTGAAAACATTTGCGACTATATTGCCAGAGATTACGAATATTATGCTGCCCTCTTTGCAAAAAGAGTAAATGCCATCATTAAAGCCATCCCCCTATTTCCTAGAGCTGGCCGAATTGTTCCAGAGTATAGAGATGATAATTTACGAGAAAAGATTTATGAGAATTACAGAATCGTTTATCGTCTTAAAGCTGCGTTTATTGAAATTGTTGCCATCCACCATGGAGCCAGACCACTAAGCAATATTGTATAAACAGGTAGTTTAAGTGACTAAAAGTAGCGCAGTAATTTTGTTCCCAATGGTAGTATTGTGTCATAGGCTCTACTCTATTGTTCACTATAGATGGAAAGCCAGTAACAGGAATTTGGGTAGGTTTTCTTATAGGGGGTGTTCTAAGCTGTCTCACCATTCTGGCTGAAGATAATGTGGATGGCGGGGGATTAGAAAATTTTGGCTATCTACCTGGTGCAGAGGTAGATTTTTTCACTAAGGTGCCCCTTTACCTTTTGCTTATATGGGGCCATTTCTTTTTGATGATTTTCAGCATCTTATTGTTTGTTGGCGCTGTTATCGGCTTCATTTGGCTAATAATATACTTAATTGGCCAGGGATATTAACATTATAGGGTAACTTCATGAACCCTGGTATCAGAGAAATAATTTTGAGAATTGCCCAAAAGATTCAGGCTCAATACCACCCCGACAAAATCATCCTGTTTGGCTCTTATGCTTATGGGGAACCAACGCCGGATAGCGATATAGATATGCTGATTATAAAAGACACTACGGAGCGGCGTATTGACCGCTGGGTGCGGTTGAAGAAAATGGTATATGATCCGGGCCGAGGGGTCCCATTCTCACCTTTGGTATATACTCCCACTGAAGTGCAAGAACGATTGGCAATGGGTGATGATTTCATAAATGAGATTCTGGAGCGAGGGAAAGTATTGTATGACGGAAAACAAGGAAACGCTGATCGCTGAATGGTTCCGTAAAGCACAACACGATCTGGAAACAGCTCAGTTATTATACAAAAACGAGGGCTATACCGAGATAATTGCTTTTCATATTCAGCAAGCCCTAGAAAAATACCTGAAGGGCTATTTGATTGCTAATGGGTGTAAATTAAGAAAAATCCATGACTTAGAGGATTTGCTGAGCGCGGCCATAGAATTTGACCCCACATTTGCAGATTTTCTGAATGTATGCCGCAAAGCCACCAAGTATTATATGGACAGCCGCTATCCTATCGGTGGGGTTGAAGACTATACCTGCGAGGAAATAAAGCAAACACTGGATGTAGCTATAAGGCTGGTTTCTAAGATCAAAAAAATCAGCAGGGCAGGTTAGGGGCGTCGTCCTGACCGCCCCTACATTCACCCGCAGGGCGCAAAATAGTGTTATGCCTAAAGTAGGTCGCAATGATCCCTGACCCTGTCTTGATGTGACAGTTTATGGTAGATAATGAGACAAGTACCGCCTGATTTGGTCCTCACTGGAGGACAAATAATTGATGGAGTGGGGACCCCGCCCTATGTTGCCGATATAGCCATTGCAGGGGATCAGATCGCTCAAATTGGCGAGCTTTCTCCCTCCAAGGGAGCGCAGACGCTGGATATATCGGGATTAGCGGTTTGTCCGGGATTTGTGGATATACATTCTCATTCCGACTACCACATACTGGTCTGCCCTAAAGCGGAAAGCAAGGTTCGACAGGGAGTGACCACCGAGGTAGTGGG
>QIEW01000144.1 GCA_003230535.1 bacterium | reverse complement strand
AGCGCTTAGTCCGGCTTTTTCATCAGACGGTATTGTTTTAGCGGTAAGAGACAAAATACTCAGCCTATACAAATCCAATGACGGAGGCAGAACTTATTATACCCCATCTGATCCTTTGGCAAGTAAGGATTTGACGAGCCTTGCTTTCTCAAGCGATTTCCCGCTTGATAATACAGTGTTTGCCGGAACGGAAACTGAGGGAGTTTTTAAGTCCATTGATGGAGGTGAAACCTGGACACAAAAAAATAAAGGTATTTCCGAGCTTTTCATCACCTGTATAGCGGTTTCACCAGGATTTCAAACAAACCAGGTGGTCTACTTAAGCGGAAAACTATTCCGCTCCTTAAATGGGGGCGAAAATTGGACTGAAATTTCTCCGGGAACAGGAGATAGAATAGCTGACATTGTTCTTTCGCCTGCTTTTCAATATGATGGAACAATATTTGCAACAGTCCGTGGGAGGGGAATAGCTAAAAGTAATACTGCCGGGGAGGGGTGGCACTGGGTAAACAACGGCTTAACAAATCTTCAGATTTCGGCCTTGGCCTTATCGCCCGATTTTGAACAAGATAATACTATTTTTGCATCCACCGTTGGCGGAGGTGTTTTCAGGAGCTTAGATGGCGGGGGAAACTGGAAATCGGTTAGCATAGGCATTGGAGATCTGCGGGTCAATGATATCGAAATTGCTCCAGACAAAACTATTTTTGCTATATCTATGGAAGAAGGGGTTTACCGTTCTTATAACGGCGGGGCTGCCTGGGAAGTTGTTGATAAAGGATTGGAGATGATCTCAAGCCAGACAAATAATCACTTTAGAAAGCTGGCGATCTCTTCTAATTATCCGGTCGATCAAAAAATATTTTTGGCGATGTTCGAAGGTCTCTATGCTTGGAATGCTGAGGGAAAAGTTTGGCGTGAAACCAATATACTCTCTATAAAAATGAACCGGCATGTTGCCGTATCCCCGGGATTTTCTTCTGATAAAACTTTCTTTGCGGCTACTGACGGTTCCGGAGTGTTGAAATCCATAGATATGGGCAATACCTGGGAATGTTTAAGTAAAGGGCTTAAAAGTACTCATCCGGACCCCATAGCGTTGTCTCCAAATTATATTACGGATCAAACCCTGTTCCTGGGAACATATCTTGGCGTTTATAAAAGCGTTGACGGAGGAGCAAGCTGGAACTTATTTACATTAAAACATTCAAAAACTCTGTTTGCCAGAGCAATCGCCATATCCCCTGATTTTCACGAAGATCAAATTATATTTGCCTCCACTGACGCCGGCGGCGAAGGGATTTTTGGGTCAAATGACGGCGGCGAAACCTGGGTTGAAAGCAAGGATGGATTACCGAATTCCACCCAAATCAGGTGTATTGCCGTTTCTCCAAATTTTGCATTGGATAAAACTGTTGTTGCAGGTCTTACCTCAAACGGGGTTTATAAATCAACTGATAGGGGGAGAACTTGGCTCCCTGCCAATACCGGTATGGAAAATCACACTGTAGAGGATATAGAAATTTCCCCCGATTTCGCTTCCGATCAAACAATTTTTGCTGGAACTACCACAGGTGATATTTTTAAATCGACAACCGGAGGCGCCGGTTGGTTCAATTTGGATATTGGGACGCCTTATAACAATATCACCACTATCGGAATTTCTCCTGAATACCAAATTGACCGGACAATATTTGTCGGCGCCTATCAAGGCGGCGTTTTTAAAAGCGTGGACGGCGGCGATACCTGGGTTAACGTAAGTGATGGGATTTTACCTAATATAATAAGAGACATTCATTTGTCGCCGGATTACTCACAGGATCAAACAATTTTCGCAGGAACTCACAATGGCGCATATCGGTCTTTGGACGGCGGTGGCAGCTGGACAAAGGTTCAAACTTTGACGCGTTACGAAAATCATCCGGACACAATGTACCTTAAGGGGAGTTGGGAGCAATATTTCAACCTTGGCTTGAGCGGCAATACCCTCTATTATTCCAAGACTGGCGGCGATAGAGTATATTTTGAATTTAAAGGACAGTCTCTGTGCTGGATAGGGTCAAAGGGGCCAAACCATGGCAAGGCGGATATCTATTTAGATGCTAAATTCCGAAAGAGAATTGATCTTTATCATCCAACCTTTCAACTTTCTATGCCGCTGGAAGTAATTAGCGGTCTTAATAATGAATGGCATTCCTTGGCGATTGTAGTATTAGGCGCAAAGAACTCCTCATCTTCCGGCAAGGTGGTATCTGTTGATGCAATTGAAGTTATGGAATAACGGCATTGAAAAATGGTTTAAATGAATGAAGGGGGATAACATTCTATAGAAAAAACACTACTTTTCATCCTAAAACGGTATATTGGATATTTCCAAGTCCCTTATGCCAAGTTGCAATCAAATAAGTAATATGCTAAGCTAAACTACTTCAAACAGCGAAACCATAGATGCGGGTAATTGCGGGCCTGAATAAGGGCAGGAAGCTGATTGCGCCGAAAGGGCTTGCTATCCGGCCTACCCCTGATAGAGTACGAGAGGCGCTGTTTTCCATTTTGGGGGAGAAGGTGGTGGGAGCGGCGGCGCTGGATTTGTTTGCGGGCACCGGCGCTTTGGGGATCGAAGCTTTAAGTCGGGGGGCGGCGGCGGCAACCTTTGTTGACTATCATCCGCAAGCCCTGAGAACCATTAAAATAAACCTTAATAACTGTGGCTTCCCATCCCTGAAGGACAGACAAGAACCTCAGGGGGTTAAAGGACAGGGATCCGGAAAATACGCACCCCAGGTTGATCTTGTTCGCGGGGAAGTACTCAAAGTTTTGCCGCAGCTAGCCGCTAGCGGAAGGAGCTACCAGCTAGTATTAGCGGATCCGCCATATCAGACCCGCCTGGGGAGAGACATCCTGGAAATACTCGTTAATTCCCAGCTTTGTTGCCTGGAAGGAGGGCTGATCGTTATAGAGCATACCGATAATCAATCACTGCCGGAAGGGGTTCAGGGATGGTCCAGAGAACGGCTAACTAAGTATGGAAAAACTTGCCTTTCATTTTATTCTCACCCCCCTAATCCAGGGCTGGCAAAATTAACTCCTTAGAAATAAAAACCATGTGCCCAAGGCGCCTGTTTTCAGTGGTAGCGATGCAGATTTTGTATGCCAGGTCTGTTCCTCTCCTTTTAACCCGAATAATTCGGGATCATAACACGCTTCCGTTGGTCTTGGTCGCTTTCATAGCGGGAGTTTTCGGTGATGTGTATGAGCCATTTTGTTTTTTGACCGTTATTCTATAAGTAGCTGTATTCAAATAACTCATCAATGTTTACCGTGGATTTATGAATACTACGGGTTAAATGTATAACTTTGGAAAAAGTTATCATCTTTCAGGTTGATCGAAAAAATAATATCCTCTATTTAAGGTTGAATTTGTATGCCCACATTTGTTGATAATGGGGAAATATATAAGTATTTACTGGCAATAGCATTAGTTATACTTCTTGCATTCGGTTTGTCGACTATAAATACCGTTCTGTCTACGGGTGGCGATGATGCAGACTATATAGTTCTGGCAGAGTCTATTTTGAAAAATGGGGAATACGCTTTAGCTTCCAAAGTCGGTTCGCCGCTTTATTCGGTAGCCCCGCCTCTATTTCCCGCTATACTAAGCCTTATTGAAGTTTTTTGGGGAAGAAATATTATTGTATTTAAGGTGTTTTTATACTTATTTTTTTATTTGTCTTTGTTCTTTCTCTTTAAACTGATTAAAAAAAAGGAAACTAACAGCATACCTTACATAGTGGTTATCTTAACAGCAATTAACAATAATATAATATTTTCAAATATTCGAGTGCAAACCGAAATGCCGTTTACTTTTTTTACCATACTATTTTTTGTGTTTTGGGAAGATTTCATAAGATCTAAACAAACCAAATACTTAGTAGCCTCGTCAATATTATTAGGATGTATGTGTGCCACAAGGACCATAGGAATTGCAATTATTATTGGTTTAATATGTATGTTTCTCCTGGAGCGAAAATTTAAGCAAGCCAAATTTAATTTCAGGCAGCTAATAATTGTTTTATTGCCTGTGCTCACATTCTCGTTATGCTGGAAGCTGAGGGAATATTATTTTGGATTAGGTAAACAGAATTACATAAATTGGGTTGTGGAATTTCCTGATAAGCTGGAGAGATTTGCTCTAAATCTTAGGATATTTAGGTACTTAGTTCCTTATAGTTTGTTCCCTATGTCCTGGCCTTACATTGAAATAGTAATTATTGGTTTAATAGGTTATGGTTTTTTTTATTGTATAAAAAAGCAGCGGTCTCTTTTAGAATATTATATTATATTTTATTCTTTGATAGTACTTGCATTTCCCACTGGGGGCGGTATGTTTTATGTGCGATACTGGATTCCCATCTTACCCTTTATAACGTACTATTTTATCAAAGCGATCTTTATGCTAATTGACAAGATGTCACAACACAATATATTAATGAAGTCCAAAAACTATGTGGCGCTTCTGGTTGTTATACTGGTGATGTCAGCTCAATTGAGAAACCTCAAAGGTTTGGTTGAGCATGAAGATTATGACCTCTTTAAAAGATATCCCCAATGGGAAGATTTTTATAAGATGGCTGTGTGGACTAAAAATAATACACCGCCGGATTCAATCATCATGAACCGTCAAATAAGCCCGTTCTATATCTGGTCGGACAGGATAGGGGTCTATTATCCATTCACTTACCCTAAAATGGTTTTGACAGAAAAGGATTTTTTTGAAATTATTACAAAGTATAAGCCTGATTATCTGGTTTGCGATACACACTTTGCCGAAGTGGAAAAGGTTATAAAGCCGCTGGTAAATAAATATCCGGAAATTTTTAAAGAAGTTAAAGATATTTCAGGCACAAAATTATATCGCGTAACGCTCAATCCTGGGTTGGCCCTAGATGTTACGTAAACCATGGGTTGTAAAATATAATGTATTTGGGGATAATTAGGATTTTTTGAGGCCGAGCTATGATTAGGAAAGCTCTTTATCCGGGCACATTTGATCCTCTAACGTATGGTCATCTGGATCTTATCCAGCGCGGGCTGCGTCTTTTTGACCAAATCGTGGTCGCCATAGCTAATAATCCGGCCAAAAAGCCTCTGTTTACAGTAGCTGACCGGGTGGATATGATCCAGGTGGCAACTAAGGGACTTTCCGGTGTGGAGGTGGTTGCCTTTGACGGTTTACTGGTCAGGCTGGCTAAGGCTGCCGATGTTCAAGCCATTATCAGGGGTTTGCGGGCGGTCTCCGACTTTGAGTATGAACTCCAGATGGCTTTAATCAACCGCAAACTTTCCCCGGAGATTGAGACGGTGTTTATGATCCCCGCCGGAAAACATTCTTATTTAAGCTCCAGCATAGTAAGGGAGGTAGCCTCTTTGGGGGGCTGCATTAAGGGCTTTGTCCCTGAATATATCGAAACCAAGCTGAAAGAAAAGCTAAGAACCGTAAAAACAGATATTAACCTGAATAAGTCGGGATCATAAACACGCTCGGAGCTGATCGCTTCCATAGCGAGAGTCTTCGGTGATTTGTATGAAACATTATATCAGTATGCTTTTGAATGCAATTAAGTACAGACCTCGTAATCCGCCCTGCAAGAAAGAGGACTAACGCCAACAACATCAATGAATTGAAAGAATATTGGACACTCGTGTTTCGGGAGTCCCTCCCGAAACAGATCCATGTCGTGATAACAGCGGATTCATGCGGATTCATTTCGGGAAGGATTCCCGAAATACAATTCTATCCTCCATGAAGTGTCCAAAAAATGGACTGATTTTCACCCATATTTACGAGATCTGAATCATGTCTCGTTGTAGGGTTATGGTATAATATGACAAGGGCAGCTCTATCGTCCGGGGCCTCTCCTGAAGAGAGGCTCTTTTTTTTACCAGGCTACTGTAGCATAGGAAATGCAGTAGTATAACCGCCTGAAGAAATCTTTATGGGGACATCTGACAGAACCGAAAACAGATATGTTTGGAAGTCGCAGTTTGGCTGGGCTGGGGAACATCTGGCGGTTTTCATACATGTGCTACGATAACGGCGGCGGGGCATTTCTGGTGCCTTATTTTGTCGCTCTGATAACTACAGGTATCCCGCTGATGATATTGGAATATGCTTTAGGCCATAAGGAACATGGTTCGTCGGCGCTTAGTTTTGCCAAAATAGGCCGGAGACATGAATGGCTTGGCTGGTGGATGCCGGTTTTTGTGATGTTTGGGATAATGCTGTATTATTCGGTCATTATTGGTTGGTGTGCTAATTTTGCTTACTATAGTTTAAGTTTGAAATGGGGCCAAGACGCCCAAGCTTTTTTCTACAAAGAATTTCTTGGCTTAAGTAAAGGGGTATTTAACCTTGGAGGCATACGATGGCCCATATTTATCAGCACATTATTGGTATGGATTGTTACCTGGCTCATCTGCTATAAAGAGATAAACCACGGCATAGAAAGAGCCTGCGAGATATTTATGCCGGCCCTGTTCATCCTGACCCTGGTGCTGGTGATTTGGGGCGTAACTCTTCCCGGAGCTCTCAATGGAATTAAATGGTATTTAAAACCGGATTTTTCCAAGATTTGGAACCTCAAAGTTTGGGTCGCCGCTTATGGGCAAATATTCTTTACGCTTTCACTGGCTTTTGGGATTATGATTACTTACGCCAGCTATCTGCCGGAAGAATCCGATTTGGTAAAGAACGCCCTGATTACCAGCATAACTAACTGTGGTTACTCTTTTATAGCCGGTTTTGCCGTATTTTCTGTGATTGGCTATATGGCGACAACAAAGGGGGTCGCCATATCGGAGGTCATAGACAAGGGCCCGGCATTAGCTTTTATCGTGTATCCTGAAGCAATATCCCTTTTACCGATGCTTAACAAGTTGTTTGGGGTGCTGTTTTTCTCTGCCTTGTTAATTGCGGGTCTATCCTCCGGTGTTTCTCTCGTTGAGGCAATGAATTCGGCTATTCTGGATAAATTCGGCAATCGGCATCAACTTACAAGGGCAAAGGTGGTAACTGCTCTATGCGGGTGTGGATTTTTAGGCAGTTTGGTGTTCACTTCCGGGGCGGGACTTTTCTGGTTGGATATTGTGGATCATTTCATTACTCAATATGGTTTAGTGGTAGCCGGATTGTTAGAATGTATAATTGTAGGGTGGGTGGTGAAAGCTTATATTTTAAGAAAACATATTAATGAGGTATCTTCCTGGAAGCTTAATAAGGCATGGGATTTTATGATCCGGATTTTTACGCCCGCAGTATTATTATATATGGTGGGAAGCTCACTTATTGGTGAGTTTAGCGAACCTTATGGAAACTATCCGGTGGCCGCCTTATTGCTGTTAGGGCTGGGCTGGATAGCGGCCACTATCGTCCTGGCTGTTGCGGTTACTATCCCCAAATGGGAACCTAATAAGCTAAAATATGAGCGCCGTCCGGAAGAAGACCACCTCATAGTCTAACTTGAGCGTATAGTAATTTCCATTTTCTGTGGTGTCAGATTCAAGAAATCTGACATCCCCAAATACCAGTCAGGTCTGAGGACCTGACTGCACAAAAACTTGAAATTTAACCCTGCTTTAAAATAGCATATGATAACCGGTAAACACAGATATCTGGAACAGTTCCTTATCCTTCTGACGGTCTTCGGGCTGGGATTTAATCTGGTGTGTTGCGGGAAAAGTGAAAAACATCCGGCGGAAGACCAATCTCAGGAAGAAGAAATTGTGGTCGCTAAAGTTAATGGAGAACCTATATTGTTAGCTGAGTTGAACCGGCACTTGCTTCCCATTAAGTATCAGTTTAGAAGGGGGACCCCCCCCCAAGCCGAACAGAACCTTCCTAAAGTGCAACGGGAAATTTTAAATAAACTCATCGATCAAAAACTTATTCTTCAACAGGCCCGGAAATTACGGATAAGTATTTCGCCTTCTGAACTTCAGGAGGAATTGGACAAACTAAAAAGCATAGACCCCAGCGGTGAAGTTACTACTGCTCGTTTTCCACCCAACAATGACCAGAACTGGCTGGCGGATTTCAAAAATAATCTTATAGTTAATAAGACGCTTGACAAACATGCAGAAGTCCGGATAACCGGCCTCGAAGCCAGGGCTTACTATGACGCAGATCAGCATGAGTTTTATCAGCCTACTCAAGTGCGGGTGCGGCAGATTATGGTGGAGACGGAACGAGAAGCCCGCGATATCCTTAAGCAGCTTCAGCGGGGGGAAAATTTCGCCAAATTGGCGCGGACTAAATCTTTAAGTCCCGACGGTGAAAAGGATGGCGATTTAGGCTATTTCAGCCCTGGGCTGATGCCGAAAGAGTTTGATAAGGCCGTATTTTTAATTGAGAAAAAAGGTCAGATAAGCGATGTGGTGCAAAGCCGTTACGGCTATCATATTTTTAAGCTGATAGACAGAAAGGAACCTTACCAGCTTTCTTTTGAGGAGGTAGAGGAGCAAATCAGAAGAAGGTTGAAGCAAGAAAAGCAGGAACAAGCGGCTGCCGTGTGGCTGGCGCAACTTTGGGGGAAATCCGCTATAAAGATTAACCCTTATTTGCTGGAAAAACCATGAAGATAAAAAGAGGTTTAGGGATAGTTCTTGGGGTACTAATCCTGAGTTGGTCACCAGCTCAGGCGGTAATAATAGATCGGATAATAGCTATTGTGAACGGGGAGATTATCACCCTGAGCGGGCTCCAGGAGATAAACTATGCGTTGCTTTCTAAGGAGGACGCCGGCGCCCCTTCCGCCGGAAAGGAAGCTAAGGAGAGAGAGAGCAAGCTGCTGGATCAATTGATTGACAAAAAACTTCAGCTTCAGCAGGCCGAGCGCAGGAAAATCGTGGTGCATGAGGATCAGGTGCTGGCGGCTCTGACTGAGATTGCCCAAAATAATGGTTTGCAAGGTATGGATGAGCTAAAAACAGCGCTTACCGAGCAAGGGCTGACCTTGGAAGGTTTGCGGAAGCAGGTCATTGAAAAAATAAAACTGAATAAGCTGCTAAAAACTGAAGTCCGATCCAAAATTGTGGTCACTAAAGAAGAAGTAATGGAATATTACCAGCAGCATAGAGAGGAATACAGTAACCGGGAGTGGGTTCGTCTGAGGCATATTCTATTCCAGGTTCCCGAGGATTCCTCAGCTAAGGTCTCACAGGCGGCGGGAAAGAGGGCCGAAGAGGCTGAGGAAGCGCTCCGCAATGGAGATAGTTTTGAGGAGCTAATGGATAAATTTAAGAAATCTCCCGGATCAACCAGCGGTGATTTAGGCGATTTTACCCGGGGACAGCTAATACCGGAGTTTGAAGAAGTAGTTTGGAAGATGAAGGCGGGGGAGGTGCGGCAGATCCGGAGCCGCTTCGGTTATCAACTGATGCAGGTCGTCGAGCGCCGACTTCCTACCCCCGATACTGATATGAAACTGAACCGGGAAATAGAGGAACTTCTTCGTAAGCGAAAGCTGGAAACACAATTAAAAAACTGGACTGAAGAGCTCCGTCGACAAGCTTCCATTAAGGTTATGTTCTGATATCTAAGATTGAAAGCGCTTACAAAAGATTAGTCGAGGCACAGCATATGGCTGAAGAAAAAAAGCTGAATATATTTGAGAAATATCTTACTTTATGGGTATTTCTATGTATTGCTGCTGGAATAATATTGGGCAGGGTTGCTCCTGATCTGGCGCTGGCGTTGGATTCGTTTTCAATTTATCAGGTTTCCATCCCGATTGCGGCCTGCCTTTTCTTTATGATGTATCCCATTATGGTAAAAATAGACTTTGCCGAGGTAATACAAGCGGGTAAAATGCCTAAACCGGTATTTCTAACCCTATTCGTTAACTGGCTTATAAAACCTTTTACTATGTATGTAATTGCAACATTTTTTTTGGGGTATCTGTTTCGAGATTTGTTGCCCGGCCTGGAGATAGTGAAATCCGGTCAGGAAGTAGAATTGTGGAGGAGTTATGTTGCCGGGTGCATCCTCCTGGGAATTGCTCCGTGTACGGCAATGGTGTTAATATGGGGACATCTGGCTGAAGGAAACGACGGACACACGTTGGTAATGGTGGCCATCAACTCACTGGCAATGTTAGTTCTCTATGGGCCGTTGGGAGGATTATTACTTAAAGTTAACGCGATGCCGATACCCTGGAAAACGATATTACTTTCAGTTTTTATATATGTAGCTTTGCCTTTGGCAGCCGGATATTTTTCAAGGAAATTGATTATAAGGAAGAAAGGTCTGGAGTGGTTTCAAAACAGGTTCCTCCACTGCTTAGCTCCGGTAAGCATAATTGCGTTACTGGCAACTCTGGCGCTTTTATTCTCCTTCAAGGGAGAAATAATAATTAATAATCCCTTGACTATTTTATGGATTGCCATCCCGCTGTTTATTCAGACTGTATTTATTTTCGGCCTCACTTATGCGCTGGCTAAGTATTTCAATCTTACCTATAAAGATGCAGCGCCTTCGGCCATGATAGGCGCTTCCAATCATTTCGAGGTAGCTATTGCAACGTCCGCGATGTTGTTTGGATTATCATCCGGTGCAGCCCTGGCCACTGTAGTGGGAGTACTGATAGAGGTTCCTGTAATGTTAGGCTTGGTAGCTTTCTGTAAAAGGACTTGCCACTGGTTCCGGGGCTGTGAATTGAAGCTGCCTCATTGCCGACCAGAACTTGCCGGGTAGTCTATCCCTGTAATGACAATCTGAATACAGTTTTGCAAGAGGCTCAGGTGAAAATTTTAGGTGGTGGCAGGTTCTCAAACCTGCCACCCATTCAGCCTGTCGGGTT
Source organism: bacterium (assembly GCA_003230535.1). Taxonomy (GTDB): domain Bacteria; phylum SZUA-182; class SZUA-182; order SZUA-191; family SZUA-191; genus SZUA-191. The sequence continues at coordinate 1,336 of QIEW01000144.1, read as the reverse complement.
TGAGAACCCGACAGCACATAAAAACTTATCTACCTGTTTTATTGGGCCTAAACCAGGAAATCCCTATACGCTAAATTTATCATGATGACCATAGCTCGGATGCTGGAGGAAGCGGCCTCCCAATGGCCGGAACAATCTGCGCTGGTATTTAAGGGGCGGAAGCTTACCTACCGTAACCTCTTTGAAGAGGCAAAAGCGGTCGCCTATGCCCTGGTACATATGAACCTGGAGCCCCAAAACCGGCTGGCGATCCTCCTGCCCAATTGTCCGGAATATGTGGCTTTAATCTACGGGACATTACTGGCCGGAGGCGTGGTAGTCCCCATAAATACCATGCTGTCCTCCCCGGAGATTGCCTCAATTTTGGAGGATTGTACTCCCCGGATACTCGTTACCGGAACCGGCTTTTTAAAAGAGGCGGGGGCCTGGCTCAAATCCGGACTTATCCGGCGGATTATCGTAGTAGAAGAGCAAAACAGGCCCAAAAGTAAGGGCATAAATTGTGACGACACCGTATGCCAAGGGCCTGAAAAGATAAAACCCCAAGCTGGGGTAAGAGCGGGTCAGGAACCGGAGGTCCGGGGGCTTAGAAATTATCGGGGTCATCCTACTTACCCAATGATACTGACCGCTAATCCCGTTCCGCTTCCCAGGGTAGACCCCACATCCCTGGCGGTGCTGTTCTATACCTCAGGCACCACCGGTGAACCAAAAGGGGTAATGCTTACGCATTTTGCCCTGCTCTCCAATGTAGAGGCTTCCTCCAAAGCGCTGAGAGTGTCCCCAAAGGATAGGCTCCTGGTGTTTTTGCCCCTGTTTCACTCCTTCACCTTTACCGTTACCATTTTGCTTCCATGTTTTGTCGGCGCTCGGATCGTGCTTCTGGATGCTGTTAAACGGGAAGCAATTCAGCAGGCCATCATAAGGGAGCGCGTGACAATGTTTATAGGTATTCCCAGCATTTACCGCATCTTAGCCGGCAGGCGGCTCTCCTGGTTAAAAAGGCGTCTAAATCCGGTACGGATTTATATCAGCGGGGGAGCGCCGTTACCGGGAGATGTGCTGGATGATTTTAGAGAAAATTTCCAGCGGCCGCTGCTGGAAGGTTATGGATTATCCGAAACGGCGCCGGTGGTTTCCATCAATCCATTAGAGAAAAGCAAAGCCGGTTCGGTGGGTAAACCAATACCCGGCGTTCAGGTGAAGGCGGTCGATGATGGAGGAGAGGACTTGGCGGCACAGCTAGTAGGGGAACTGCTGGTGCGCGGCCCGAACCTGATGGAGGGCTATTGGGGGAAACCTAACGCTACCCGGGAGGCAATGCGTGACGGCTGGC
>QIEW01000327.1 GCA_003230535.1 bacterium | reverse complement strand
GTTAGGAATAATCATTTAGTGTCATTCCCGCGAAAGCGGGAATCCATAGGTTTTTAATCGGTCTGGATTCCTGGTCAAGCCAGGAATGACAGACTTTATAAACCCAGTTAGTTAGTAGGGCGGAGGAAGGCGTAAGCCGGTTCCGCCTATCCTAGCGCGCATGTTATTGGCGGTTCCGCTTCGCTTGAACCGCCCTACTCCTTGCTTTGAGACAAGGTGGGCAAATTACCTATCTGCACCTTTTAAAAATAAATTGAAAATTTAACAGGAAATATGCTAAAGTAAAAAGTATATCAACGTAAGGGTTGTCACGATGTGAGAAAGTAACATTTCTAGGAGAAAAAGATATGAAGACAAAAATTGGGTTGGCAGTAATGGCTCTATTTGTATTTGCTATCTCTTGGACAGGCTCGCCAATTGTGCGGGCAGATGCTCAGATCTGTACTCCAGGCGAAATTGTGTACACCCAAAATGCTTACTGTAACATTATATCGCCAGAAGATGGTGATACAGTGATGGGGACAGTTCCTGTCGTTATAGAATATAGTGGGTGCGCAGGTGAAGTATGTGATTGTCAATGGATTGGGGATGTGTGGGTTTGTGGTTGGGAGTATTTTGAAGAACACTTCGATTCTATATACCTTGCTTTTGTCAAGTCCGGTGGTTCCGGTCGTCACCTGACGCCTGATGATGGATTGGAGGGAACAATTACCTATAACTGGGAAACTATTGATTCTTGTAATAGAGGGGAATGGCTCATAGGTGCAACACCGGATGGTTATTATAGCCCCCCTTGTCAACCTCTTGGCACTGACATGATCACGGTCACAGTTAGCAACCCACCTCCAGAGGGAATCATAGTCAAACCAGAAAACAAAGAAGTTTTTCCGCCTGGCACAATTCAAGTTGATGCTGAATTTCATAATGTGGAGCCTAATTACCGTGGTATCAAACGAATAGTACTGTCCTGGACTCTCTATCATAAAGATTACTGGCCGGATGGTCAGAGTTGGGCAGCACCACATTCTATACAACCACCATATCCACCATCCTATTCTCATACTTGGAACATTGAAGCAAATTTTCCTGGAACAAGAATCATTCTTAAGGTAATTGTAGAGGATGATTGTTATTACAAATCCGAATCAGAGGAGATTGAGGTATCTATTGATAATGAATATCCGGTTGCCTCCTTTACATATTCTCCAGGAAATCCCGTAGTAGATGAAGAAATAACCTTTGATGCTTCTTCTTCATATGACCCAGACGGAGAAATAGTCAGCTATGAGTGGGACTTTGGAGATGGTAGCTCAGCAGAGAGTGAGAATGAAGCAGTAACTCATGCTTATAATGAACTTGGGGAGTATACAGTTACATTAACAGTAACAGACAATTATGGGCTTACAGACTCCACACAAAATAATATAATTATAGAAAATCGACCGCCGATTGCTTCCTTCACATACTTTCCCCAAAATCCCCTAGTAGGTGAAAATATAACTTTTGATGCTTCTTCTTCATATGACCCAGACGGAGAAATAGTCAGCTATGAGTGGGACTTTGGAGATGGTAACTCAGCAGAGAGTGAGAATGAAACAGTAACTCATGCTTATAATGAATCAGGAACTTATACAGTTACATTAACAGTAACAGATAATTATGAGCTAACAGATTCAACACAAGAAAGTGTTGGTATTTCCATACCTATCCTTTGGGTTGCTCCCGGATTCGCTCACTTTGGTGCTGTACCTGTTGGTAGCGCATCATCAATGCCATTCTCGATCATTAATGTAGGCAAAGGTGATAAAGGTCTTGAAATAGGGAGTATCTCTATAAAAGGCAAAGATGCTTCTGAGTTTTCCATCCTGATCAATTTATGTTCGGGAGAGACTCTAATGCCAGGAGAGAGAATATGTCTACTTAACGTAGTTTTTGCGCCAGGATCTGAAGGTGAAAAAAAAGCAACACTATCAATTAAATCAAACGATCCATATAAACCTACAGTATGGGTGCCATTGAGAGGAATTGGTGTAGGTAAACCTAGGCTTAAGCCTATTCCTAACGTCAGCGTGAATGGTTTATTAAACCCAAAAATTCATAAATTCCCAAATGGAGACTTAATTAATATTGGTGGGTCAGTTACTATTCCTTTTGATATTCATAATATGAGCAATGAACCTTGGGAATGGTGGTTTTGTGCATTAACACCTTACGGTAAATATTGGCTTAATCCATCATTAAACTGGGTAAAATCTGATAACCCCATTAGTATTGGGCAGTATCCTCTATTTGAGTTGTCGGAAACAATAGTTCTAAGCAGACAACTGCCTGAAGGCAATTATACTTTTTACTTTGTTTTAGATGATAATCCTGATGGAATTATTGATATTACGGCTTCTGACTATGCTGGTATAATCATTGTCCCAAAAGAATAATTTTTAACGGAATGAACTTTTCTGTTCCCACTTTATCCATACTGAGAACTTTGCTCCGTTTGGGGCATCTCTTGTTTTATGTTATAATCCAGATGGATAATCAGATTAGGAACTTTGGTTCCTACTTAAATTTTAAATGGAAAACAGTGAGTTGATCAGCTAAGCTAAGCATGTTTCAGCCTCAGGATCATTATTTTAAGAAAGCCAAAGCCAAGGGGTATAGTGCGCGGTCGGTTTATAAGCTCCAGGAGATAGATGTTAAATACGGTCTGATAAGGCGGGGGGCGAGAGTGTTGGACTTAGGCTGCGCCCCCGGTTCGTGGCTCCAATATTGCGCCTCGAAAGTTGGCCCGGAGGGGCGGGTCGCCGGCGTTGATCTTAAGCTGCCCGGGGTGGAGTTCGGCTCACAGGTAAAGTTAATTAGGGGCGATGTCAGAGAAGCAGATATTATTAAACGCTTGCAGGAGTTGTCCTCCGCCTTTGACGTGGTGTTAAGCGATATGGCTCCGGCAACTTCAGGCATCAGACTGGCGGATACCCAACGGTCTCTGGAATTGGCTGAAGTTGCCTTGGGGATTGCTGAGAATATGCTGAAATCGGGGGGCGCTTTTTTGGTAAAGGTGTTGGAAGGAGAGGGGTTTAGGGCATATGCGGCCCGCATCAAGGCCGCTTTCAGACGCTATCGGATCATCCGACCTCAAGCCACCCGCAAATCCAGCTCCGAGATCTATATTCTCGGTCAGGAGAAGCATTAATACCAAGTTGTGTTCAAACAAGTAACAACTGATACAAAAGGAGCAATTGGGGGAACCTTCTTGAAAGAAGGCTTCCCCCAAACCCCCTCCAAGAACTTTTACTAATAAGATTTTGCTAGGGGGCGCCAGCCTTAGTTTACCAATGATTGGTTTAGCTGCCTAAGCGCCCCCTGACAAAATCCTGTAATAGAAGTTTTTGAAAAGGGTCTGGGAAAAATCTTTTTTCAAAAAGTTTTTCCCAGTTTATTTCCCTCTGTATTAATTATTACCTGTTTGATGGTAACTTAGTATAAGTTAGCTTCTAATCCAATTTTAGCATTGTCATAAAGGCTTCCTGGGGGATTTCTACATTTCCCAGTTGTTTCATGCGTTTTTTCCCGGCCTTTTGTTTCTCCAGGAGTTTGCGTTTACGGGTTATGTCGCCGCCATAGCATTTGGCGATTACATCTTTTCGCAGCGGCCTGATGGTCTCGCGGGCAATAATCCGGCTCCCGATGGCGCATTGGATAACCACCATATACAACTGACGCGGAATAGCCGCCTTCAGCCGCTCTACCAGCTTTCTCCCCTGGTGATACGCTTTTTCCTTATGGACAATACAAGACAGAGCATCCACCGGCTGCCCGTTAAGTAGAATATCCAACTTGACCAGATCTCCAGGAGTAAACCCCATCAGATCATAGTCAAACGAGGCATACCCTCTGGAAACCGACTTCAACCGGTCATAGAAATCGGTAATCATCTCCGCCAGGGGGAGCCGATAGGTAATCATCACGGTGGCGCTGTCCAAATATTCCAAGGATTTTTGAGCGCCGCGCTTTTCCTGAAGCAGCCTCATTATTCCCCCAAGATACTCCTGAGGGACCACTATAGTGGCCTGAACCACCGGCTCTTCCATTTTGATAATCTGGTCGGGAGAAGGTAGTTGCGCCGGGTTGTCCACCTGGATGAGTTTGCCTTCCTGGGTGGTAATATGATAGACCACGGTCGGGGATGTGGTCAGCAGCGATAATCCGAACTCCCGCTCCAGCCGCTCCTGGATAATCTCCAGATGGAGGAGCCCTAAGAACCCGCACCTGAAGCCGAAGCCTAGGGCTAGAGAGGTTTCCGGCTCATAGGTAAAGGAGGCGTCATTCAAGCTCAGCTTATCCAAGGCGGCCCTCAGGGCGTCATACTGGGTGGTCTGGGTGGGGTAGAGCCCGCAGAACACCATCGGCTTTACCCGCTGATACCCCCGGCAGGAACGGGTAGCGGGTCGGCCCTCTTCCATCAAGGTATCGCCTATCCGCACATCCCGCACATGTTTGATGGCGGCGGATACATAACCTACCTCGCCCGCACAAAGTTCATCTACCGGCCTCATCTTGGGTGTAAATACTCCTACTTGGGTTACTTCATAAGCCTTGTCAGAAGAGATAAACCTAATCTTCATCCCCGGCCGGATCCTCCCCTCAAAAAGCCGCACAAACACCACCGCGCCTTGGTAAGCGTCGAAAAAGGAATCAAAAATCAGCGCCCGCAACGGTTCGTCGATACCGCCCTGGGGCGGAGGGACATATTTCACAATCGCCTCCAGCACCGCCTGCGTTCCTATGCCTTCTTTGGCGCTGGTGAGGATTATTTCGTCAGATCCAAACCCCAAGGTCTCCTGTAGTTGATGTCTCACCCGCGGGATTTCGGCATTGGGGAGATCGATTTTATTGATTACCGGAATGAGGGAAAGGTCCTGCTCCAGGGCCAGATAGTAGTTCGCCAAGGTTTGCGCCTCCACCCCCTGCGCCGCATCCACTATTATCAGCGCCCCTTCACAGGCAGCCAGACTGCGGGAAACCTCTGAGGAAAAATCCACGTGCCCGGGGGTGTCAATCAAATTCAGCTCATACTGCCGTCCGTCTTCGGCCTTGTAGAGGAGCCTTACCGCATGGGCCTTGATGGTAATCCCCCTCTCCCGCTCCAGATCCATGTCATCCAATACCTGCGACTGCATCTCCCGGGCGGTAACCGTACCGGTATACTCCAACAGACGGTCCGCCAAAGTGGATTTGCCGTGATCTATATGGGCAATAATGGAAAAGTTTCGAATATATTTAGAATCCATATCACGCTTTAGCTAATTGTTTTTGTTTAGACCTTGACCTTAGTATATCTCTAAGCAAATCTCTGTCATACTTCAGCATGTTTTGAAACTTCAATTTTCCCTTTAGTTCCTGAACTGGGTATTCATTGATTAATTTACCAAAAGCTTCGTCGATAAATGAAACAGAAGCAATAAGCAATTTACCAAAGTCAATAGTAAAGCTATTTTCTTTCTCCCAATTATTTTGGATCAAATTCCTGATTTTTTTGCCATCTTCTCTAGTAACTTTGTTATTACTGCATATTTCTGCCACGCTTATTTTCATTATAAATCCTCCCAAACATCTTCAGTTTCATCGGACAGACAATAAAGTCCTTCCCTGTCATAATTAATTTTCATATCAATAATGGTTCCTTGAAAAGGATGGTGCATTGTTTGATTTTTCGTCTTACGTTCAGCACACCTCCATTGAACTTTTCCATCTCCTGATATTATTGTTATTTGTCCCTCATTAATCTTTAAGAAGCGCAATATATGTGAAAGTCCAAATCCCGCAGCTTCTAGCCGGCTGGTTACTCCTTCTCTTACTGCTAATCTAATCGCATCATGATAATTTGTAATCTGGGATTTATATTCTGGGATGCTTGTTAATGTTTCTAAGATGCCTTTCCCAAAATCAGCTATACATACCTTTATATTTTGTTTTTTCCCGTATGATTGTGCACATACGAAACACCCCTCGCGAGAACCACTATGATCAAAAACATTTGTAATTGTCTCATTAAGACTTAACCTAACTCACCTTACGCAAGGATTGACAATCTACCAAAACCATAAATTATTAACCGCGGAGGACACAGAGAGCGCGGAGGATAAACCAATT
>QIEW01000214.1 GCA_003230535.1 bacterium | reverse complement strand
TGGCAGGATGATTATGGAGGGAATGCCTCAAAGACGAGTGTTGACTATTCATAATGTTGGATATCAAGGCAATATCTGGAGAAAGGCAATAGTAGGCTGGCAGATTGATAAGATTTTAAATGATGGAAAAGCGGGACCTTTATTTATTGATCCGCACAAGGAATGGAATAATGTGAACGCGCTGAAACTTGGCCTCCAGCTTTCTCATATGGCAAATACGGTAAGCCTGACTTACTGCAAAGAGATGACGAAACCGGAAGATCCTCAAAAATATTTTGAAGGAGGGAAGGGCCTTCATGAGGTTGCGGAAAAACTCTACAACGAGGAAAGGTTAATTGGAATATTAAATGGTTTTTCATATAAGTTTGAACCGACGGATGATAAATTTAATGAAACTCTCGCAGAGAAGCATGGTATGAAAAATAACCTTGGGAAATATTTTGAAAAATCCGAAAAATTTCTGCTGGGATTCGTCGGCCGCGCTGTTGAGCAGAAATTCAAGCTTTTAACTGAAGTAGTAAATTATAAGAATGATAATAAAAGCGTGCTGGAACATCTCATTGACATTCCCGGAGTAAATGTCGCAATTCTTGCCACAGGTCAGGAAGAATACGAATCCTTTATCGGAAATGTTGCCACTAAAAGATTTTTAAATGCTGTAAGTTATGAAGATTTTCTTAGGGCGCTCCGTAGAAAAAATTATGCGTGTACAATTGCTTTTGACAAGGATAAAGCAAGACAGATAAGTTTGGGAAGCGACATTTTCTTAATGCCGAGTTTATTTGAACCGTGCGGCATAACACAAATGGAATCGCTCAGTTATGCAACCCCTCCATTAGTAAGATGGACCGGTGGATTAGTAGATACAGTAAAGCCTCATGATAAAAAAAATGGGACAGGATTTGGTTTTAATGGGTCTGCTAAAGACGATGTGCTTCGAGCTCTCATAAAAACTGTTCATGATGCTTTGATGATGTATAGGGACAATAAAGATGAATTTCGCCAACTTCAAAAAAGAGGTTTCCAGGAAAGGTTTTCATGGTCAACATCAGCGGAAAAGTATATCAATGAATTATATCTGCCTGCAATTGAATCTAAAGAGAACTAGTGGCAAGTCAAGCATAAATTGTCGTATGTCTTCCCCCCTCACCTCAATCCTCTGAGAGGAAGCTTAAGTCCCTTCTCCCCTGGGGGGAGAAGGTTAGGATGAGGGGGTAAATCAAGCGACATTTTAAAGTTGACGCAACACTAGAGGAGTTTCGTGTGCTGTCGGGTTCTCAAACCCGACAGCCTAAACGAGTGGCAGGTTTCCTGAACCTGCCACCACCTAACCTCTGGATTCCTGCTGAAAGTTTCTCCCCGCGAAGGCAGGGACAGGAATGACAAAATAATGCAGGATAAACCTAATAACTCAGGTTTACGGCAAACTAAAATACTGACCAAGGCTCGGTGATTTTAACCGCAGAGAACGCAGAGGTCACAGAGAGTTAGTAGGGCGGAACAAGGCGTAAGCCGGTTCCGCCTATCCTCGTGCGCATGTTATTGGCGGTTCCGCTTCGCTTGAACCGCCCTACTCCTCTTCTGTTTTATGAAGGAGAAGCATACAATACAATTATATATTATTCGATCCATAATCTTGATTATTTCTAAAATCGTGTACTAGTTCAGCAATAACAATCTATAGATGAGGAGATAATTTATGTCAGAGCTAAGGCAAGACCCCACCACTTACGACTGGATAATTATTGCCAAAGAAAGAGCAAAGCGGCCTCATGAGTTTAATAAAAAACAGGAGACTAAGGAAACCTTGCCTGCACATAGCGAGAATTGTCCGTTTTGTCCGGGTAACGAAGACATGACCCCCAAGGCTGAGGCTGTTTACGGAACGCCTGAAAAGTGGAACATACGGGTAATACCGAATAAATTTGCCGCTTTGTCGCCTACCGGAAATACGAAGAGAGAGGAACGGAAACTCTTTAGAAAAAGCTATGGCTACGGAAGGCATGAAGTAATTATCGAAACGCCATTGCATAATCAATTCATTCCTTTCCTGGATGATGAGAAGGTTGAAGAACTAATAAAAGCTTACAGAGATAGATACTGCGCTCTAAAAAAGGATCCCAAAATAAAAACAATTATAATCTTTAAAAATCATGGCGCGGGCGCGGGCACATCGCTGGAGCATCCGCATACCCAGATCGTAGCCTCACCCATTGTGCCTCCTTACATTAGAAGGAAATACAATGTCACTACCCAGCATTTTGACAATACCGGACGCTGCCTGTATTGTGATATAGAGGAGAGCGAACTGGAGGAAAACGCCAGAATCGTGGCTAATACTGAACATTTTATGGTTCTTCACCCTTTTGCCTCACATTACCCCTTTGAAACCTGGATTATGCCTAAAGCACACAAATCATCTTTTGGCTACATCTCGGAAGATGAACAAAAGGACTTTGCCAAAGTTCTCAAGGATGTTCTCATGAAATTGTATGTCAGTCTTGGAAATCCAGACTATAACTTTATCATCCATACGGCCCCGGTTGATGATGAGCATAAACCTTATTATCTCTGGCATATGCAGATAATTCCCCGCCTCACGAAAGCAGCAGGGTTTGAACTGGGCTCCGGAATTTATATCAACACAGCCCTCCCCGAGGAAACGGCAAGTTTTATGAGAGACTTCAAACTATAGGAATTTGCTAAAATTCTCCAGACTATTCATATGCCATACCGTTAGAAATATATTCCTGTTTTCTGAAATAACCTCCATAATGTAAGTCATGATAGTGACTGATTGGATAATGATTACTCCGAGCCGCTGATTCATAACAAGCTGCTGATCCATAACAAATTTTATTTTGCATCCCGCCCAGGCGTACCGTTGTGGAATATTCTTCAACTATCTACATCACAAAAGTCTAAAATTGCCGGTCTCAGCATCCAATATGTACCTAACATTATCTAAATTATCTTATCATCAACATGTAATACTGTAAGATACTGTAAAATTTTTCAATTATCTGTAATCTTGGTTGTTAATAATGACTAGCAATTATAGTAAGTTGCTTTATATGTTTTTATCTTTGCTGTTTTTGTTCGGCTGTTCTTTACCTGAGGGCAAACCGCAACACTATGAAAAATATAGTAAGGCAGCCGCCGGAATGGAGCGGCATATTAACCTCAAACATATCATGAGAGATGTTGATCATCTCGCTCGAGCCATTGGTCCACGGCCAGCCGGTTCAGTCAAGGCGAATGCAGCGGCAGATTGGTTTAAAGAAAGATTACTGGAGTTAGGCTGTTTTCCCCAGACCCATGTTTTTGAATTACCTGACGGGCGCGAGGGGCAGAATATATTATGCCGGATTGAGGGACGCACCCCAAAAGTAATAGTAATTGCTGCTCATTTGGATACAGTCGAAGCAAGCCCGGGGGCAAATGACGATGCTTCAGGGCTGGCGCTGATTATTGAGTTGGCCCGATTGATAAAGCAATATAAATTACAGTCTCAAAATACAATTTTGCTGGCCGCATTTGGAGCCGAAGAGGAAATAGACGGTTTTAGCGGCCATACTTATAGCAGCTTGAACTATTTGGAGTCCTTACCCCCTGAGGCAAGAAGGGAAATCGTGGGCTGCATTTATTTGGATAAGCTAGGGGTAGGACAAAAACTGCTAATTAGAAATACTATTTTTACTGATTCACAAATGGCCGGATTTTGTTTAGGGTTAGCGAAAAAAATAAGTCAGTTAGGCAGTAATCCGCCCATAAAATATGGTTGGTTGCTAAGCCTTCCCCATTCATTTGAAAAATATGACATCCCTACGGCCTGGATAGAATGGGCGCCTGACCCCTATATGCACAAATCTGATGACTTGCCAGAAAATATAGTCGAGAAGAAGATTATGCTGGTGGCTAGGATAATACTACATGTGCTGCCTAATAAGTTCTAACTTAAATTTCTAAATGCTGCACTAGTTTATTGTACAATATTCTTCAGCAGCGCTAAGCAATTAATTTGATTATTTTTTGTTCTGATCCTAGCATATAATCAGGAAATCTACTGTATAATATTCTACAAAGACTCAGCATGAATAGACATAATCAGATGCCAAAATTAAATAAACCTATTATTTTGGTCCTAATCCATAAAATTAATACCCTTCCTCTTTTCTTTTGTTTGTAGCGGATTATAAAATAAGTACCATCTACAATGTTGGTCATTATAGATAATAGAACTTATAGGTTGCTGTTATGGCATAAGACTTGCTTATATCATAAAAAAGGAATATAGACTATGACTAAAAATATTAACTTATACAAATCGTTATCTTCAATAATAATCGGATTATTGGTTATGGGAAGAATGGCTTACGCTGCTCCAGCCAAATCCCAATCGGGGTCACAAGCGGAGCTGACATTAGAACTAATAGAGAATACTGAGGCTGATGCGCTGACAGGCAAGATAGAGTTAACGCAGCTTCTTAGTTATGCTTATCGGCACAATCCCAAGCTGAGGGCGGCCAGGAAACAGTGGGAGGCCGTGTTAGAGAAACATCCCCAGGTAACGGCTTATCCTGATCCCATGTTGGAGTATACCTATTTTATGGAGGAAGTAGAGACCAGGGTTGGGCCGCAGGAGCAAAAGTTCTCTATTTCTCAGGAGATTCCTTTCCCCGGTAAGCTTACCTTGAAGGGGGATATTGTGGCGGAGGAGGTGGAGATTGCCCGGCTGGAGTTCGAGCGCCAAACCCGGGACCTGATAGTGGATCTGGCGGAAGCCTATTACGAGTTGCTCTATATCGCCAAAGCCATTGAGCTGACCAGGCAGAACGAAGAGTTGGTAGAGCATCTGGCCAACATCGGTACTACCGAATATTCCATGGACGGCACTACCCTCAATGATGTGTTTCAGGCTCAATCACAGCTGGCGCAGCTCTCCTATGATCTGGTGTTGTTGATGGAGTTTAAGGCTGCCCAGGTTACCCAGATAAACACCCTGCTCAATCGTCCGCCGGAAGCTCCCCTGGGGGAGCCAAAATCACAGGGTTATCAGCCGTTTTCCTACTCGCTGGAGGAGCTTTACCAACTGGCGAAAAAAAACCAGCAGGAGATACTCATCGCTAAGCAGGATATAGAGAAGTATAATAACAAGATTAAGCTGGCTAAGCTGGAATACTTCCCCGACTTTAAAGTTGGCCTGGATTATATCAGTGTCGGTGATGCCGGGGATGGGGGTCCCTCGGACAGCGGCCAAGACGCCTACATGGTCAGCTTCGGGCTTACCATTCCGTTATGGTTTTCCAAAAACCGGGCGCGTGTGGCCGAGGCGGAAGCTGAGCATAATGCCGCCGTTTACAAATGGAATGATTTGGAAAACAAGGCGTTTTCCGCTGTCAAAATGCTTTTTTTTAAGCTGCAAAACGCACATCGGCTCATTATTCTCTATCAGGATTCCCTGATCCCTCAGGCGGCTGAGGCTATGGAGGTGTCTGAGACGTGGTTTAAGACGAAGAAAGGCAGCTACGCCGGTTTGTTGGAGACTCAGTCAGTGTGGTTAAACTTTAATCTGGCCTTCCAGCGGGCGTTGGCTGATTATTATCAACGGGTGGCATGGCTGGAAAAACTAGTAGGGACCAGCCTTCCTTTGACGGCAGGCAAGGGAGGCGGCGAATAATGACTGGATATAATATAACAACCATCTTATTGTTGCCGCTTATGCTTTTTATCGCAGCTCAGGCAGAAGGAAAGAGTTATGAGCAAATGCAGGATGAATTCCGCCGTTATGACGCGCCGGCCTATTATAAGGCTAAGGCAGCAAAACCAAAAGCCGTTGCCGGGGCTGAAGCGGCTATCACTTCTCATGAGCTGACAACAGCAGAGAAAGAATTAGCCAAAATTAAAGCGCGCTGGAAGACATTGGTGGAAAAAGCTGCTATTGATAAAAGCTTTTTTGATTTTGAAAGTAAAAAGGCCAAAAAAATAAGAGAGATTGCCAAGACGGAAGAGCTTAAGGCGGTACTCCAACAAGAGCTTACTCTGGACACTTTGATTGCAGCCGCTTTTGAGCGTAACCCGCAATTGCAAAGCGTCAAATCCAACTGGTCAGCTGCCCTGGAGCGCTACACTCAAGCGACTACGCTGGATAACATCATGCGCCAATATAATGCTTTTATTAAGGAACTTAACACAAATGTGGGGAGCCAGAGCCATAAGATAACGGTTTCCGAACAGTTCCCCTTCCCTGGGATACTAACCTTAAAAGGAGATATTGTTACCAAAGAGGTTGGTATTGCCCGGGAAAATTATCGGCTTGCCTTACGCGATCTTATTACACAGATTAAGATGGCTTATTACGAGCTTACTTACCTCAATGAAGCGATTGTTATCACCGATGACAACGTAACGCTGCTCAAACATCTGGAAAGCGTTGCCCATAACAGATATAAAACCGGCCTGGCAGGCTATAGTGATGTAATAAAGGTACAGGTAAGACTTTCTAAGCTGGACAATGACCTGATTACTATAAAAGAGGAGCAAAAAACAACCCAGGCTAAACTGAATCAACTGCTCAATCTGCCTCCGTATTTCCCGCTTGGCCACCCCAGATCAGTAGAACTACAGGACACTGGGTTAACCTTAGCGGAGCTTTATGATCTGGGACTTAAACATCAGCAGGAGATACGACGCCTGAAACTGGAAATAGAGCGCACAAATCTGGCAATTGAACTAGCGGAACGACGGTTTTATCCCGACTTTACTTTAGGGTTTAGCTACTTTGAAGATAGAGCTGGCAACCTGGTCGGCGTAGCCAAGCAAAAAGAAACGTTCAGTTTGAAACCGGCGACTAAAACCCAATTTTGGTTTGGCAAATCAGAAGCATATATCCGCGAAGCTAGGATTAATTATCAAGCGCTCCAGGAGCAACTAATATCTCTTCAGGATAAGTTGCGTTATGCAGTAAAAGAACAATATTTCTATCTGGACACCGCCGAAAGAGATGTGATCCTCTACCGTGACACCCTGTTAATGTTGGCCAGTAATGCCTTGAGAGTAGCGGAGACTGACTATTTGGGGGGCAAAGTTGATTTTCTTAATGTGTTGGATGCCCAAGAGGTGTGGTTGGAGTATAACTTAATTTATCACCGCGGGGTAAGAGACCAAAACCAAAGCATAGCCGGATTAGAACAGATAATAGGACGCCAGGTTGCTGCTGATCACCCGAATAATTCGGGATCATAATACGCTCCCGCTGGTCGCTTCCATAGCGGGAGTTTCCGGTAATTTGTATAAAAAATTTGTTTTTTGAG
>QIEW01000253.1 GCA_003230535.1 bacterium | reverse complement strand
TTAGTATTGTAATTAACCGGTGCAATAATATGGAATTATTTCTGTGTGCGGTGGGGTTATTGTTTATCTTGGAGGGGGCGCCGTACTTTTTATCTCCCGGCAAGATGAAAAGGTGGCTGATACAGCTTGATGAGTTCCCGAATAACCAGCTCCGATTAATGGGGCTGATATCTATGCTCCTGGGGGCGCTCATTATCTACCTGGCCCGCAAAATATTATAAAAAGGGGAGACCTGCTAATCCTTTGCTGCTATCTTCTGCTACTATCCTCCCGCCATTACAATTGCGTTATATCTTTTTCACTTGACAACCATTTGTGATTATTACTACTATACCTATCTAATACAGCTTTGTCCGGTTAGATTATTGCACACCGGAGAAATCAATAATTCCGGCAGGTTTGAAAAAGAAAGTTCTTTGTTTTTCCTCTCCCCAAAGGGGCGAGGGGATGATAAACCAGGAAATTCCTATACGCTTGAGCCTCTTGCAAAAGTCATTTTAAAGAAGTTAGCCATACTATATGTTGGGGCAGTGGCCCCAACACTACCCGTATGGGGTAGGCCAGGGCCACCGCCCTGGCACTTTTGCAAGAGGCTCCATCAATAATTTAATTAAGAATACCTTCTAACTAGGTGACAGAGTAATATTCCGTCAAACATTCTTGTCCCATGTCCAGGACCCCTCCTCTATTCCATTTTTTGCTTTGCGGTATGTTGGCTCAGGCGATCCTGGCGTGTGGGTCGTCAGATGGGGGAAACATGCAGTCTTCCGCAGCCAAACAGTCCTCTGAGTTATACGCCAAACGTCGGGAGGTCATGGTAAGGGGACAAATAGAAGCCCGGGGGGTGCGAACCCCGGCTGTGCTGGCGGCATTGGTCAAAGTTCCCCGACATAAGTTTATTCACCCGGACCTTTGGGGGATGGCTTATAGTGATCAACCTCTTCCGATCGGTGAAAACCAGACTATCTCTCAGCCCTATATTGTGGGGTATATGACCGAAGCCCTCTCTCTCCACTCCAAGATGCGGGTTCTGGAGATAGGGACCGGATCAGGCTACCAGGCGGCGGTGCTGGCGGAGATAGTAGAGCAGGTCTATAGCATTGAAATTATCACTGCCTTAGCCAATTCAGCCCAAAAGAAGCTATTGGATTTGGGTTATAAGAATATCAAAGTAAAGGCTGGGGACGGCTATCAGGGGTGGCCGGAATATGCTCCATTTGATGCCATTATTGTCACCGCGGCGGCGGGTTCTGTTCCTCAACCACTTTTAGAACAACTAATTGTAGGGGGGAGACTGGTTATCCCGGTAGGTGGGAGAAATCAATCTTTGCTGCTGATTAGCAGAACCCCAACAGGTTATGCAAGAGAATTCCTGCTTCCGGTGCGGTTTGTACCGATGACCGGTGAGATCGAAAAAGTGAGGTAATTCCGGCAGATGGCATATAGTCTTGATCATGTATCTTATGAACAATCCGAACTGTTTTCGGGGAGTAGTGAGCTGCCGGCCGATGAAGGTGTGGCGGGGGAGTTCACTCCGGCCACTTTTTACTCTAGAGCATCTGCTTTCGGCTTGGATAAATTAATTATAACTATCATAATGATAATGCTTGGATTCTGTGGTTACTCTGTTCTGGAGTTAAGTGGAGTGAGCCAGACGGCGGGGATGTGGTATGAAACCGTAATCTTGTTTTCCTGGTTATGGTTCCTGGTGGATGGAGTATATTTTACTTTTTTTCATGGCTATTTAGGGCAGACAATCGGTAAAATTGTCTTCGGGATCAAAGTAGTCTGTGACGATGGGCGTCCGTTAGGTTTTGGCCGGGCGGCCGGGCGCTGGCTGGGTTATTTTGCTTCCGACATTATTTTAGGCATCGGTTATCTCATGGCGGCATTCACTAAATACCACCAAGCGCTGCATGACAAAATAGCTGATACCAAAGTAATTCAAATTAATTCAGGCCGCTAAAAAGCGCTAAGGTTTATATGACAGACTCCAAAGAAAGGTTAATTCTGGCGCTGGATGTCCCCTCAGCAGAGCAGGCCAGGGGGTTGGTTTCGCAACTGGAGGATTTAATCTCTTTCTTTAAAATAGGTATCGGGTTATACTTTAATACCGGGCCTGATTTTGTTCACTGGTTGTTAGATCGGGGGATGAGAGTCTTTTTAGATCTAAAATACTGCGATGTTGAGGATACCGTAAGGGATGCCGTTGGCAGGGTGGCAAAATCCGGAGTCAGCTTTTTAACTGTTCACGGAAACAGCGGAATAATTCGGGCGGCGGCAGACGGAAGGGGTAACAGCCCATTAAAATTACTCTCTGTTACCGTGCTGACCTGTCTTGACACGGCCGATATTCAGGATTTGGGCTTCCCCTGTTCAGTAGAAGAGTTGGTATTACACCGGGCTCAGGCGGCTTTGGCTACAGGTATAGACGGCGTAGTTGCTTCCGGCCAAGAGGCTAAAGCTATTAGGCAGAGAATGGGGGGAAATTTTATCGTAGTTACTCCCGGTATCAGGCCGGAAGGAGCTGAGATCGGTAACCATAAAAGAGTGGTAACCCCGACCGGCGCCATTGAGGCCGGGGCGGACTATTTGGTAGTGGGAAAACCGATTTGGAAGGCACAGGATCCCAAACAAGCCGCTATAAAAATTATTGAAGAAATGGATGAAGCTTTTAGTGCGATAAGCTAGATAAGAAGAAAGGGGAACATCTATGCAAAATAAAGTAAAGAAGGGGTTCGTGAGGGCTAGTATCGTATTATGTTTCTTAACTTTATGTTTCGGTGTCGGAACAACCCACGGGGCGGAAAAGAAGAAGATCGCCGTCTTAGATTTCAGCCCGGTAGAGGTTACGGAAGAGGTCAGCATGAAGGCTGCCCAGGTTTTCCGCGACAAACTGCGGGAATTAAACATTGAAGTCCCCAGCCGGGAAGAAGTGGATAAAGTGTTTGACGAGGTTGATGTAACCTTCAAAATAAAGATCTCACAGATGGAATGTCAAAATGAATCGTGCGCCATGAAAGCCGGCCGGAAATTAAACACTGATAAAGTTATTTTCGGTAGAATTATAAAGGATGAAAAACAGAAAGCAGTGGTGGTATTCGGCAGATTTCTAGATGTCAACACTCGTGATATAGAATTTGTAGCCTCCGTAGAAGGCCCCCTGGATGCCGACCCCAGCCGGTTAGCGGCAGAATTAGCCCGGAAGATAGTCTCCTGGATGCCCAAGCAGGGGGAAACAAAAGATCAGGCCAAGTCCCGCAGGCTAAAAGATATGAAAAGAGAAGAAGATGAAACTCACAGAAAAAGGCAGGAGGCGCTTAAAAAACTAACCCATCGGGAAAAAGGCGCCTGTCCTGAAGGCATGGTACTTATCGCCGCCGGCAAATTCAGTTATGGAAGCGATTCCGGCGACCCCAACCGCGGTAATAATGAGGAAAACCTCAAGGAAGTAGTTGTAAAGGAGTTTTGCATTGACCAATATGAGTTTCCCAATAAGAAAAAGGCGCTTCCTAAGAAAAAAATAGAGTGGTTTGGAGGCAAAGAAGAGTGTGCCAATCAAGGAAAACGTTTATGTACCGAAATAGAGTGGGAAAAAGCCTGCAAAGGTCGGAAAGGTCTAACTTACCCGTATGGGAATGAATTCAATGCGGATAAATGTAATACTAGCGGGAAAATAGCCCGATCCGGCAAGTTCGGAGACTGTGTGAGCGTGAGCGACCATGGCGGCAAGATCTATGATATGTCAGGGAGCTTGCGGGAATGGACGGGCAGTACTTATGCTCCGGGCGGTTTTAGCTATGTGCTCCGGGGAGGCTCCTATTCGGGTGGCGCTAAGGAGGCCCGCTGTTCAACTCGAGAGAAAGAAACCCCCTTCGTCAGAACTAAAAATATGGGGTTCCGGTGCTGCAAATAATAAGCTGATCCTGAATCTTCTGTTAAATCCTCCTTAATCCCCCTTTGACAAAGGGGGAAACAGAATCCGTCAATTTCCGGTTGACCCAGACACTAGTAAAGCCATTTTGTAAATAACTGGGTTTATAAAGGTTGTCATTCCTGGCTTGACCAGGAATCCAGGCCGACTCGTCTGGGCGTAGGCGCCAGCCGGAGCCTGGTAAAAAACCTATGGATTCCTGCTGAAGTTTATCCCTGCGAAGGCAGGGGCGGAACAAGGCGAGCCGGTTCCGCCTATCCTTTGGCGGTTCCGCTTCGCTTGAACCACCCTACAAGTTGATTGCATCATATAATAAGACTGAGGTGCTTGCAAAAGTGCCAGGGCGGTGGCCCTGGCCTACCCTATATGGGTAGTGTTGGGGCCACTGCCCCGACATATAGTATGGCTAACTTCTTTAAAATTACTTTTGCATGAGGCTCTATATTCGGGTGGTGGCAGATTCAGGAAACCTGCCACTCATTCAGGCTGTCGGGTCTGAGGACCCGACAGCACATAAAATTTTTATACAAATCAACCGAAGACTCCCGCTATGGAAGCGACCAACGGGAGCGCATTATAAGTCCCGAATTATTCGGGTAAATTACTCCAAACACTACGTCGTCGGTCGTCACTCCCTTATCGGCAGTATAGAGGACATGTTTTTTAGATTGGGGAGTTCTACTGTTCGGCGGCCATTTTCAAATGCCATGTATAAAATCAATCTATTTGGATACTGGGTGATTATCATTTCTCTGGGGTTGCTTTGTTCCACAGGGGCCGGGGCTGAAATCTTTGAGAGAGAAGCGATGCCGGAAGCTGGTGTAAAATGGGGATTAATTGCTCCCTTGACCGGCAGGTATGCCGTTTATGGAGAAGCGGTGTTGCAGGGAGTCAAACTGGCCTTGCAGGAGAAAAAAGAGAGAAGCGGTTCTGCCCCCACACTGTTAATAAAAGACTCCCGGGGAAGATCATCTCAGGCTGTCCGGCATCTCCAAGAGATGTCTTTCGATAGTCAAGTGGTGGCCGTATTGGGCCCGGTATTATCCAGAACAGTGCTGGCAGCCGGAAAAGCAGCCTCAGAACTTGGCCTGCCGATGGTAAATCCTTCAGCTTCTTCTGAAAGGCTTCCTGATTTAGGTCCATATGTGTTTCATGTTGGTGTGACCGCCCTTCATCAGGTGCAGACTTTAGCTCGGTTTGTTATAGAAAAGATGTATTTCCGAGAGTTTGCTATTTTATATCCTAGAAACTTATATGGACGAGAACTCGCCGCCGACTTTGCCGCTCAAATAGACAAACTGGGGGGCAGAATCGTATGGCAGGAAAGTTACGATGACAAAGCGGTGGATTTTCGGCAGCAAATTGAAACTCTAAGCCGGCTTGAACCTGAAGCCATATTTATTCCGGATTACTACGACAAGGTTGCCTTAATCGCCCCTCAAATCACTTATTATCTGACCGATCTTTGCCAGCTGGACCCTGAAGAGATAATCCTGGAGGATAGAGTGCTGGAAACACTCCTCGCTGAACAGGAGAAAGAAGAAACCGAGCGGGAGCCGGCAGAGGAAGGCTCCAATTCCAAAACACAACCGGATAGCTTACGGCAAAAAAAAGGAAAACAAACTGATAATGAAACATCCCTCTCCATTTTATCAGCCGCCATCTTAGAGTATTTAGGCCAGCCTGTCCAGACCAATCTCCTGGGAGCTAACGGATGGTCTTCCCCGGAGTTGGTAAAGCAAGGAGGAACATCCATTAATAATGCGGTATTTACCAGCAGCTTATTTTGGGGAACCGAATTCCCCCTGACCAGAGATTTTATCGAGCGTTTCAAGGACAGATTTGCTCAGGAACCAACTCTGCTGGCCGCTCAGGCTTATGATGCAACCTGGATGCTGATGTGGGCTATTACTACCGGCGGACCCACTAGGGAGGGAGTAAGAACGGCTCTCCGCCGCCTCAAAAATTTCCCCGGAGTGACCGGGTTTATCAGCATTACCCCTGACGGCGGCACAGAAAAGACGGTTGCTGTTTTAGGAGTAAGAAGCCGCAGGGTTAAGGAACTTAAAGGCGCCGAAAGATGGCTTTACAGGGCAAGATGGTGGCGGATGCAAAAGAACTCGCCGGTTCAATATTTCTAACTCCCGAATAATTCGGGATCATAAACACGCTCGGCGCTGGTCGCTTCCATAGCAAGAGTTTTCGGTAATCGGTAATTTGTATGAAAAGTATGAAAAATTTGTTTTTTGACCGTTATTCTATAAGTAGCTGTATCCAAATAACATCATTAATGTTTACCGCGAATTTATGAATAAGCCGGGAACTAAACTCTTTATCCAAGGAGTTTGCCGGGCAGAAGAGGGATGCCAAAAATAAACAGATCAACCTATTGCGGCCATTTAAAACGTTAAACAACTTAATCCATTATAATATGGCGTTGCTAAATGGCAAGTCAATTGTGAAGGAGGAATAAAAATACTTAAAACCCACTGAGCTACTTTTTCGTAAGTATGTTTTATTTCAATAATGTCACTCTTTTTAGGAGATAAATGCTATTTTGCGCTACCTCCAAAAGAAACATTATTTAACCGCCAAAACAATAGTCAAAAGGAGGCTAAAATGCAAGGTGGCAAACTTTACGTAGGAAATCTCAATTATTCGGTCACTAATGCGGACTTGGAAGAATTATTTTCCACTTATGGCGAGGTTGTGAGCGTAAAAATTATCGAGGGCAAAGGATTTGGATTTGTTGAGCTGTCCAGCCCGTCGGAAGCTGAAAAAGCGAAAGATGCCTTGGATAGTTCAAATTTTAAGGGACGGACTATGAAAGTTGATGAAGCGCGTCCGCCTAAACCCAAAGGAAGAAGAGAGTTTCGCAGATATTAAGATAATAAATTAAGCGTAGATAAAATTACTGGTTTATGTTCCCTCTCCCCATAACGGGGAGAGGGTTAGTATACCCCTGATCACCTATCATCCTCTCCCACAGGGAAGAGAATGGTAGGGGGCAGCAGTCCTTTTTTGCCCACTGTTTGTTGTATTTTAGTAACAAATTGATATTGTCACCATTGCTTCCTAGTCGGATATCCTTTGATGGCTCCAGGTTTTAATGCACAGGCGGCTCTAGAGACGGCTAAAGCTCTGGCCTACCCCAGGCTGGTAGGCACAGCAGGGGAACGCCGGGCGGCAAATTTTATAATCCAACGACTTAAAGACTTAAGTCGTCAGGTTTGGGAAGAAAAATTTGGACTGCACATTACGCCCTGGCACTTTACTCGGCTGTGCTTGGCGTTGGGTCTGGCAGATGTAATCCTGGCCTGGGTTACTTATCATATCGTTCCCGCTATCTCACTAGCGGCATTAGTTTTTCTGCTGATAATTGAACTTTGTTCTTCTAAGTGCTGGCTATGGTTAGCCGCCCAAAAACCTCGGGCTCCCCGCCTCCATTCATCAAATATAGTCGCCGAGCTGGATACTCCACCTGTTGGTAAAGAAGCAGCCCACATTTTTATTCTGGCGCATTATGACAGCAAAAGCCAGACTATTTCCCTGCCGCTGCGTATCCTGGCGTTGACACTCAGCGGCTCAGCCACAGTCTGGTTACTGTTTTGGTTGGGATGGGGCATGATCAGCCGAACAGCGGAGACTATTCCTCAAGGTTATCCAGTCCACTTCCCATTCGTAATACTCATTATCTGCGGGATACTTCTTTTAATTGCCCGCACCGGGAATGATTCTCCTGGGGCTGTGGATAATGCGGGAAGTGTAGGGATAGTATTGGAGCTGGCTAAGGTTTTTAGGGAGACGCCTCCGGCTCATCTTCGGCTCACTTTCCTGTTTACCGGCGCTGAGGAATGGGGATTACAAGGGGCTTTGCGTTACCTTGACCGGCACAGGGCGGAATTAGACCGGGAGAACACCTATTTCCTTAATTTAGATGGAGTGGGTATCCATGATGGGCGACCGGTGATACTTCAGGCCAATCCTAAATCATGGGGAAAAGAGATGCAGGAAATTGCCCGGAAGACAGGCATCCCACTCTCTCATCTGGGTTTACTCCCCGGGCTCTTAGCTCTTAGTAGACGGTATTCCATTTGCGGCTCAGGGATTTAATGCGCTCACCTTAGCTTCTTTGTCGCTCCAATCTTCAAGCATCCACACAGCAACCGATGGAGCCCATCTGCTGGGAGCAGAAGAGCTGGGACGAGTGGGAAAGCTACTGGAGATCTGGATCCGAAACTTAGGGACTTAGAAATATCCAATATACCGTTTTAGGATAAATCGTAATGTTTTTTTGTGGTGTCAGATTCTCAAATCTGACATCTCCCAAACCGCAGTCAGGTCTGAGGACCTGACTGCACAAAAAAAACCACAAACGGTACTTTAAAATGTTCTAAGTCCCTAAGATGCCGCTGTCAGGTAGAAGGTTTATTATTAATCGCCAGCCCAGATGGCGCTTGCGGTACAGCTACTTCTGGAACAGCCGGTAACCTATCTAAAAGATTAGGGCGAACTATTCCCTCTAAATATATTAACCCCAGCAGACCGCTGACGACATTAGTAATAATATCATTAAAGTCATAGTATCTATTGGGTAACCACCCCTGGTAAATCTCATCGGCTACCCCTACCGCCAGAGTCAGCAGTCCGGACCATAGGTAAAGTCGGGAAGGTTTGGCTTCAGGGTAAAGCTTGCTCAAGCGGAAGAAACTAAATATTGACAATCCGCCATACTCCAAAAGATGAGTGGCTTCGGCCGGGGAGGCAAAATTACTTACCAGCAGATACCCGACCCCGAACACAACGCCTAAAGTTAAATAAGTCCTCAAATAAGTATGGCGTTGATTAAGGATTATATGGGCAATGATGAAAACAGAGCCGCCTATAATAATCGTCCATTTTAGGTACTGAAGCAGCTCCTTCAGGGAGAGCCCCAGGATTGACGCTAGAAATCTAACTATATCAGGAAGGATGGGGGTTGTCAGAAAAATAACACAAACATAAATAAAAATAGGACACCAGACCCAAATTCTCGGGTAACGGTCAGATAACAGCGAAAATTTTTGGGGCATATATCATCACATCCAGCAGATATTTACGCTTCCGCCTTAGATTTCCCTTCGAGAACCTTGGCAATCATCTTTTTTAATTCATCCACCTTGATGGGTTTGTTTAGATATTCAAAAGCCCCTAAATTCATAGCCTCCAAGTATGAATCCACTTCGCCATAGGCGGTGACGATAATCACTCCCACATCAGGGGCCTGTTCCTTTAGCTCCCTAAGTAGTTGTATGCCTCCCATCAGGGGCATCCTCATATCGGTGATCACCAGGTCACAAACGTTTCCCTTTACTTTCTCCAGGGCTTCCTTGCCATTCTCAGCAGTAGCAACCGCATAATTCGCTTTTTCCAATAGCTTGGACAGTCCCACCCTTGAACTTTCCTCATCATCCACTACTAAGATACACGGCCTTGTGTTCATAATTCCTCTCCTTAGCCTGTTTTGATTTTGAGTTCCTTGGCTGGCAGGAAGATCTCTACGTTAGTTCCTTTATACTTTTTACTATTTATTAGTATCTCTCCCCCATGCTTTTCCACTATTTTCTCCACAATAGGCAGCCCCAACCCCAGACCGTCAATTTTGGTGCTGTAAAAAGGTTCAAACACATGTTTACGCACATCTTTGCTCATTCCTATTCCGGTGTCTTCAATTCTAATGCAAACACAGGATCTATCCTTGATTAAACCGGTGTAAACTTTTAGTTCCCCTCCATTGGGCATCGCCTGTATAGCATTCAGAACAACATTAAACAGCGCCCGGCGGATTTGCTCCTCATCTATGAGAACCCTGGGTAGATCATGGCAAAAATTATGACTGATTTTAATGCTGTTTGTTTGCGAATAAGATATCTTATGTTTTAATACCTTATATAAAATATCATGCAGATCCAAATACTTCAACTCCATTCTGGAGGGTGTGGCATACGCCAGAAACTCGGATACCAAGCCATCCAACCGATTAATTTCCTTGGTGACAACTTCTAATGCTTCCTTAATTTCGAATTCACTCTCACCGTGGTTTTCCTGTTGGATATCTTTAACAATTTGAATATTCAATGCTATTGCATTCAATGGATTGCGAATCTCATGGGCAACGCCGGCCGCCAGCCGGCCCATGGCGGCATAGCCGTCATAATGCTTAAACCTGGAATGAACCCGGTTCAACTTTTCTTTAGCCGCCGCCAGCGCATCAATCTTTTCCGAGAGACTCTTATACAGCATCGTATTTTCTATCGCCGCCGCCGCATAATTAGCAAACACCAGTAAGGTTTTAATATCTGATTCAACAATTGTTTTGCCATTAAAAGCATTATCCACTAACACCAATCCGATCACTTTCTTTTTTACCACCAACGGAACACAGGCAAACTGCCCGCCTACCAATAACTTCGAAAAAGCCTCTTCAATACAAACATTCCGCCAATCATGGACAATGAGAGGTTTCTTGTTCCGGATACAGGTTATGGGAGGTTTAGCGTTCGGGATTAATTCCAGCCGGACCCTTTGCACCTGCTGATCAAATGAGGATACACCGGACTTAGGCAGCCGCTGATAAGCCTCTATATATTCATAGATGGTTTTCCCCTCCTGCCGGAGTGTCTCCCAGATTTGTTCGGCCTCTTGGGCGTTAACCGGGCCTACCCCCATCCGCCCCTCGAGCATATTCCTCTCCTCATCGACTAAAAACAAGGCGGCGCGATTGAAACCAAATCCCTCTTTTGCGGTAAGCACGGTCAGAATAATATAGAGCTTCTCTTCCAGCGGAGAAACACTCTGAAGTATCTGACAAATCTCATATATTAAAAATAGCTTCTGCTCCCAACTGGGAGTGTCTTTCGTGGTATACATATTTTACTTCATTTACTCTCTACTCTCTAGTAGAACAATTTCTAAATAACGGCGCCATAATCCATCATGGCGGGTTTGTGTCCCTACCTTAATGACACCTTCAGCGTCTCATTATTATAGAAATGCTATTCTATTTCTTTATGTCCCGGATTATTCATAAATCCACGGTAAACATAAACATTAATGATGTTATTTAAATACAGCTAGTTATAAAATAACGGTCAAAAAACAAAATTTCCGTACAAATCACCGAAAACTCCCGCTATGGAAGCGACCAACTCCGAGCGTGTTTATGATCCCGAATTATTCGGGATGTGCATTTAGTATAGCAAACATACGCCGGTTGTCAATTTTAGAAATTTTATTTAATTTTAATACTCACCTTACGCAAGGATTAGCGATCTACCAAAACCATAAATTATTAACCGCGGAGGACACAGAGAGCGCGGAGGATAAACCAATTGTTT
>QIEW01000355.1 GCA_003230535.1 bacterium | reverse complement strand
GTATAATGACTTGATAATAATTACATTATACAGAAATTCAAAAGGTAGTGTCTATAAAATAGAATTAAACAGCCCTGGGGTCACGCTGGTTAATTGATATTCAGCAATATAAATGTTATCCTAATTACAGTTATGCGCCTTGATAGAGATGCAGAGCAAAAATAGGTTGTGGGGACTTATTTAATTATATTTTTTCCGTTAAATTTAATCGTATAGGAATTTCCATTTCGTGACCAATTAAAACAAGTGGATAGAGCTTCTTGTTAGAGCTTCTTGTGCTGTCTGGTCCTCAGACCTGACAGCCTGAACGAGCGGCGGGTTTCCTGAACCTGCCGCCACCTGAAAAGTCCGCACCGGCAGGCGCGCTAAATTTTTCGCTTATTAGCTTAATATCATGCCAATTCCTACCATGCCGCTGAGTAAGATCCCGAGTACCTATCGAGGAATGAAGCGCCTTAAGCAAATTTCATCGGTGTTCATTCGTCATGGGTTTTATAATGTAGTTTCCCGGACCAAAATTCGGGGTGTCTCTGATCGGATTACTAAGTGGGAACGGGAATATCCTCAGGAAATAGATGGGAAACCTCTCTCGACTGCGCAACGGCTCCGAATGGTCTTTGAGGAGTTGGGCCCCACATTTATTAAGCTTGGACAGATGCTCAGCCTTGAACCTGATATTATTCCCGCCGATTTTGTAGATGAATTTAAAAAACTTCAGGATATGGTTCCCCCCTTTCCCTTTGAGGATGTCCGGCAAATCATCGAATCCGAGATGGGAGAGAAGCCGGAGAAATTATTTCGCCGCTTGGATCCCACGCCAATCGCGGCCGCATCTGTATCTCAGGTTCATATCGGTAAACTTTTCTCCGGCGAGAAGATAGTGGTTAAGGTGCAGCGACCGGATATCGAGGATGTCATCAGAGAAGACATTAAGATTCTGATGAAAATTGCCAGAACTATGGAGAAAAGATTAGACAACATGGAGCTCCTCAATCCGGCGGGTATTGTTGGTGAATTCGAAAATTTTATCAGCAAGGAGATGGACTTTACCAATGAAGCGGCCAGCATTGAGCGGTTTACCGCCAATTTTAAGAGTGATCCGACAATCTGCATTCCGGAGGTCTTCTGGGATTTTACTACATCCCGCGTTCTGGTAATGGAGCATCTGGAAGGACTGCGGATGGACGAGAAGGAAAAAATGATCGCCGCCGGACTGGACCCGGTTAAGGTCGCCCAAATAGGGATTAACGGCTTTGCCAAACAGATCCTTGTCCATGGATATTTCCACGCCGATCCTCATCCAGGCAATTCCTTAGCAATGACTGACGGGCGGGTGGGACTGATTGATTTTGGCATTATTGGATTTATCGACCAGGAGCTGATGCGCCATCTGGCCAATATTTTTGTCGGGTACGCCGAACATGACTATGACCGGGTAATCACAGTTTTCATAAACATGGGGCTGATTAAAGATACTATCGACATTAAAAATTTTAGATATGATTTGATGGACGTGAGCGAACCATTCTACGGCCGTACGCTGAAGCATGTCAAGGTCAAAGAGGTGTTTGATAAGGTAATTGCCATCTCCACTAACTATCGGATTCGTCTGCCCCGGGAATTGATCCTGCTGTTTAAGACGATGGTCGCCCTGGAAAGTATGGGAAAAAATCTTTCTCCCGATGCAAATATTTTAGAAGCGATGAAACCCCACGCCACCCGGTTGCTGGAACGGAGCTTTCAGCCTAAAACAATAATGAGCAATCTGCGTCATGACCTGTTTAACTACGCCAATATATTCAAAACTTCTCCGGACCTGTTTCACAAGGTCTTGAAAAATCTCGCGGCGGGCAATCAAAACCTGACCATTACTCTCAAGATCGATCGCTTGGACGAGGTGGAACGGAATTATGTCCGGAGTTCCAAACGGATTACGGTGGGTATCCTAACCGCGGCGTCGATACTGGCGGGTTCCTGGATCCTGGCCTCGGGACATCAGTTTTTTCCCGTATCCTTCCCCGTTGTGGGAATAATGAACATTCCTCTGACTACTTTGCTTGGACTGATCGGCTATAGTGTGGCCACTATTTTAGGAATATGGCTGGCCTTTACTATTTTCCTTAAAGCAAATTGATTGTAAAACCTATCCCCCGAATTCCGCGTAAAACCACAGATAAAACCTGCCGGAATTATTTATTTCTCCGGTATGCGATAAGCTAACCGGACAACACTGAGCCAATTTAGGTTAATAAGGCCGCGGGTTGGAAATATCAATTTCGTATCCGGACAGCACTGTATGGAGAGCGCTGTACCCCATTACTCCGGCTTCGTTTTTAGCCGTTATCCTGAAGGTGGTGATCCGGGTAGGGGGGAGGAAGATTTTGCGCCTGAAACGCCCGTTTTTAATCTTCAGTTTGATCGGCACCTGATTTAGCAGCAGGACAGCCTGTTTAATAGTAAGGTCGTTTACCGTGCCTTCCACTATGATAAGATCGCCTTCCTTAGCTCCCTGGCGACCGTTTTCCGGAGTCTCAAGCTTGATAAACGGAATAGCCGTCGGGGTTGCCAGTAAGAGCTTGGCGCTTTTGGCCGCCATTTCACCGCTGTTGTTGAATGCCTGTAGTTTAATGTTGTTTACCCCTTTTAATAAGGCTACCTCAGCCTGAAAATTCCCATTTGTTACATTGACTAATTGAGTAGTATCATTAACTGTGAGAAAAGCAGTTTTTGCTCCGGGCCGGACGGTACCGGTCAAATTATAGAGCTGCTGATCCGTTACCAGTCCCGGTGGAAGATTAAATTCGATTTTTGGAGGACCGGATTTTTTGCCTTTACTCCCCATAATTAAACTTGGGATAGATTTAATGTCGCCGGAGTAGTCTGATTTTTTGAAGGCCATCAATTCTCCCTTAAATACAGTAGCTCCCGGGGAGGCTATTTCAACGGTTCTTTGTTGAAACTTAGTTCCTGCTTGCGGCGTTCCTCCTGTGGTTACTATTTTGTTTGCGAGATTGTTTTGGTTTTCAGGCAGACTGGCTGCTTCCGTCATAAGGGATTTGGGCGTTAAGGCTTCTCCCCCCATATGGGAACCGGCAACATGTGTTGTCTGTTGCTTGGTTAATGAAGACGCATTGGCTCCGGCTTTTTCTAAGACCGGCTCCTCGACGAGGTTCGGAATGCTGATCTGAGATGGTGGATTAACATTGGTTATTCCGGTTTGTTCCTGATTTTTTTGATAAGATAACCTGCTCTGCGATACTTTGGTAAAATCGCTCGCCATGGTTCGTTCCTGGTATTCAACTTTGCGGGTAGCGGGTCGTCGATCTTGGGGCAGGTAGACTGCCTGTCTCGGTTTTTCCCGCTTAGCTTGATGTGATATATTTTCCTGGATTACCGCTTCCTGAAACACAGGTTCTTGCCGGAATACAGGCCCCTCCGCCGGGGTAATGACCTTTGTTTTGTGCATCACATCAATGGCGGCGGTTACCCGCCGCACATTCTGCAACTGTTGCAGGTCAACGGTTAATGCTTCCGGAGTTTGTTGTGTTGAGTGTTGTTTCATTGTCCGGTCGGCGTAACTTACCCGTATCTGCGAAGGGTGCGGCAATTCCTGGCGCTTATTACGCTTCTCATAGTCTAGTTGCTTGGTGTAAAATTGTTTCACCTCCGATAACGAGTGCGATACGGGAGCCTGGCGATCTTGCCGTTTTCCCAATTGCTCTTGGTGCATTGAAGAGGAGATAACTTCGGGGGTTTTAGTTTCCGGCATATATGAAGTTTTAGTTTTAGATAACCGCTCTGTTTTCCGGGAGGACTGATGTTCTTTATGCTCTGAACCGGTGAGAGGTTTTACTTGAGGCTTCCTTTGGTTTAATGGTTTGTATTCATCAAGCCTTTTCGGCCGGCTCGTATTCATAAGAAAAGCCAGCTTTTGATTTGTTTGATTATGATTTACCTTTCGCTGGTAAAACTTTCTTTCATTAAGAACCTTAATCTCTGCTATATTCTTCTGAGGATTACGGGGGGTTTCCTGTTTAACCCGGAATTTCTGAGGAGACTTGTTGGGCAATATAGATTTTGATTTAGCTAAAGCCTGAAGAGGCAGTCTGGTGGGAGGCAGGTAAGATGGTTTTTTAGTTGCTTTTTTCCTGGGCGCCTGTTTGTTTAAGGGCTTATTGTCAACGGTCGGCGCTTTCCTGCCGGTAATGTTGTCTAATTTTACCAGGCTGACGGTTTTTACCCGAACACTTAAGTCAAGGCTGTCGGTTAGTTTGGGTTTGTAGAAACTAAAAACATAAATATAGATAACGTGCAGGAAAGTCGAGATCAACAGGAAAATTATATCCCTTCTTGTCCTATTTGATCTGACGTCTAGTAACATAATAATTCCCTGTCTGGTTCCAGATAAAAAACCAGGTAGAACCTGGAACCATTAAGTTGTTAGTGGTAGCTAATCTTAATAGTTACAGTAAATTATCAATAATAGCTTTATATAATTTCCTATAGTATAAAAAAACAAAAACACTTACCCATTTTCATTATATATACTTTTGCTAAATATTTCAAGAAATATATCCCGAAAATAAAGGGAAAAATGCAAGAAAAAACAGTAGGTAACTGCCTGAATAATATTGTTCCCAAGAATATATTTTATGTTTTTGTGCTGTAGTTTCAAAAAATTATGTTATACTAGCGGTTTAAATTAAAATGGTAATCTGAAATTATATGTTTGCTGAGTTTTTACGCAAACGATGATTAATGGTTATCCCGCGTTCACTCTTTGTCGATTAAGAACTTAGCGCACTTAGGGTGAAAGTTTTTATGAAACATGCCAGAATACCCCGTTATGTGCAGTCAGGTCCTCAGACCTGACTGCGGTTTAGGAGGTGTCAGATTTGAAAATCTGACACCACAGAATCGGGCAAAAACAGGAATTTTCATGTACCTAAATTAGGGAGGTATGCTATAAAATATACTAATAATTTTTATGCCGTGATTATGGCGGGGGGTGAAGGAAAGCGTTTCTGGCCGAAGAGCCGCAGCCGATACCCCAAGCAGTTTTTGCGGCTGGCAAGTAAAGACAGCTTACTTCAGCAGACTGTTGCCCGACTGAAAGGCGTAGTAGCGCAGCAGCAAATCCTGGTAGTGACTGCTGCGGCTTATGATGAAGAGGCACGGAGACAACTTCCTGACCTGCCATCGGAAAATATAATTGTAGAACCGGTTGGGCGGAATACCGCTCCCGCAATCGCCTTAGCCGCCATAAAGATAAAACAGCGCTCCCCCAATGGGGTGATGTTGATAACACCGGCCGATCAGTTAATTAAAAATGTGGCGGCCTATAGGAAGACGATAAAAGTAGCTCTAACTCAAGCTGAAGCCGGCGATTACCTGATATCCCTGGGGATTTGGCCGCGCTATCCTGAAACAGGCTATGGCTATATTGTTCTGGGAGATAAGTTTGTTCAACAAAGTGGGATAGATGTCTACCAGATACAGGGTTTCTTAGAGAAACCAAAAGCCAGAAAGGCCAAGAGGCTCTGTTCTTCCGGTCAAGTATTATGGAATAGCGGGATCTTTGCTTGGCGGGTGTCTACTATTTTATCCGCCATTGAGCGGTATTTGCCCCGACTTTATCAAGAAATGTCACCGTTGGAGACGGCGCCTCCTGCCCGGGAGATGAGCCTCTTAGAGGATATCTACCAAAGAATAGAGAGTATCTCTATTGATTATGGGATCATGGAGAAATACCCCGATGTGCTGGCGGTAGAAGGCCGGTTTTACTGGAGTGACGTGGGGAGTTGGGCTGCGCTGGAGGATATTCTTCCTCAAGATAGGCAGGGGAATGTGGTTATCGGGCGGCATGTAGGGTTAAAAAGCCGCCGCCTGATTGTTCATTCACCCGACAAATTGGTAGCTACCCTTGGTTTGGAGGATATTATTATTGTAGATACGGATGATGTCTTGTTAGTCTGTCCCAAATCCCGCTCCCAAGAGTTAAAGAAGATGCTGGAATTACTCAGGCAGAAAGGTTTTGAGAAATACTTATAACATCGGGACGATCGGACTCAGAGCGTACCTGATGGTGCGGACTTTCATGTAGGTTGGGTTGAGCTTGCGAAACCCAACAATTCAGGTGGCGGCGGGTTCAGGAAACCTGCCACTCGTTTAGGCTGTCAGGTCTGAGGACCCGACAGCACATAAAAACTTATCTGCTTGTTTTATTGGACATAAAAATGGAAATTCCTATACGTTCGAGTTAGGAGAAAATCTTGCTTAAACAGAGTAGAATTGACGGGGTATTGAATATTTATAAGCCGCCTGGAATTACATCCCATGGGGTGGTGCTGGAAGTAAGGCGGCAGCTTAAGATCAAAAAGATAGGCCATACCGGAATCCTTGATCCTGGAGCTTCAGGGGTGCTTCCTTTATGTATCGGCCGCGCTACTAAGATAAGTCAGTTCTTGCTGGAGGCAGATAAGGAATATCGTTTTTCAGTCAAGTTAGGGGTGCGGACGGATACCCAGGATGCGGACGGTCAGGTATTAGAGTCCCAGGATCCCAGCCGGGTAACCAAAGAAGATTTGCTCCGGGTAACACAAAATTTCACCGGTGAGATAGAGCAGGTCCCGCCAATGTTTTCGGCGCTGAAGAGAGGCGGAGTAAGGCTTTATACTTTAGCTCGGCAAGGATTGGAAGTGCCGCGGGAGCCCCGTCGAATTCGTATTTATAAGATAGAGTTGTTGGATTATTCTCCACCGTTGGCTACCTACTACTTGGTTTGTTCTAAAGGCACTTATATCCGTACTATATGTGATGACATCGGGAAGCTTTTGGGTTGTGGGGCGCATCTATACTCACTGGTGCGCACTCGCTCGGGATGGTTTACCCTAGAGAACGCATTGCCTTTGAAAGATTTACCCCCGATGGTTCGAGAAGGAACTTTAGGGAAATGGCTCTTTTCTTTAAATGATGCGCTGGCTCATTTGCCGACGGCTATGGTTACTGAAGCTGCGGTCCAAAAGGTAAAACAGGGCCGACTATTACTGGCAGGCGAGATCAGTTTATGGCCTACAGTTCCTCTCCGGCCGGGAACCAGGTTGAAGCTACAGATACCTTCAGGGGAATTGCTGGCCGTGGCGGAAGCCACCTCTGTTTTTACGCCTGGCGTAGCCTTGCCTTCAGGGGCGATAGTCTGTAAACCCAAACGGGTGTTCTATCAATAATATATTTCTGTGGCGCTATTTGCCCATACCTTACCTAGTAGAGCATCCATTTTTATTTGATGGGTTGATAAAGTCTTTTAGTCCTCTCTCCCCTGGGGGGAGAGAGTTAGAGTGAGGGGGAAAGG
>QIEW01000140.1 GCA_003230535.1 bacterium | reverse complement strand
TATATGTAAAAGCGCTTAAGTCTTGCTTTGCTGAATTGCAAACAATCAAGGCTGAGCATCAAACTGCTTTTGCGTAACATGAGTTATAAGATAAAATAAGGGAAACCTCAAACAGGGCAACAGTTCTTACTTTGGATAAAATAAGAACTGTTGCCCTGTTTTTTTGAAGACATCTTAAGCTAAGCTTATACGATAAATAGAGATAAGTTTTTGTTTTTCTTATATTGCTACCTTTAGCAGAACTTTCTCTCGGTTCAAAGTAAATCCGCAATTATTTATTGCTAATCCACAATGTTTTACTCAGTACTCTCTTTGGTAAATACCTCTACCTCTACGGTTGGTCCCTCGTCAACAGCAAGGCTAGAGGTCGCCGTATCAGAGCAGCAATAAACTGTATAGCGACCTGTTATCGCGCCAAGACAGCCATTATAAAGGGTTGTTTCCCACTGGTTTTCGCTAGAGAGCTGACCGTTATTGGCCACTCTACCACAGAAAGTATCTCCGTCAACACTCACGCCGCCGACCATCGCCTTTCGTCCTCCTCCACATGTCCATGTGATTCGAAAAGATTCAAGAAAGCTAACGCTGTGGGTGGTCTGCCACCGGCTGCATCCGCTTACGAAGCTTGCACCTGTGGCACCCGTATCACCCTTTGTCGCCCGTATCACCCTTTGTCGCCCGTATCACCCTTTGGGCCTTGTAGCCCCGTAGGGTCACCCACCCATTGTCCGGCGCTGTCTATCACAGGGCCATATCCTGTAATTGTTATACTCCTTGGATTTATATCCTTATTATAGACATCCTCTGCATTAAAGGCTTCTTCTGCAAATAAAGCCCAAGCTGCCTGCTTGATCCTCTCCCTGGCGCCCTTTACTTCCCCATAAAGCAGCAGGTCTACCCACAAATCCATCTCAATAGTAAGCGCTTCAGTGTTGGTAAAATCCACCCCAAACCTCACCATGCTATCAGTAGGAAAGATAGCTTGGTGATAGACGTAGTCCACCGTCCAACTCCCCTCGGGGAATGTTTGCGATGCTATCGGGGTGGAAGCAAGTTCTGATTCATAAATCCTGAATGTAATAGCATTGGGCGCTACCGATGCATCATCTGTCTCTGTGGGTTCTAAAAAGACCTCACCAATGGGAACATTCTTTTCCAGCTTGATACCCGCATAGGCTGCCGAGGTTAATAAAAGAGCGTGTAACACCAATGAAACCAGCACTGCTGAACTTTTTAAATACTTCATGACTGCACCTCCCTCTGTTAAATTTAACGGCATCTTAAACTAAAAATCCTAGTTGTCCAAAGCAGGTTGCACTTCGCTTTCTCTACCAAAAAGGATAGAAAATGTTATCATACTATATTATAAATATGTCAACACATAAATTAGAGGATTATTTATCCTCCCGCAACAAATTAATCTGTTTAAGAATGGTTTAATTACCAGTCAGTGTTGAAGGTTCCCAGTCTTGACAGAGTGAGAAGTAAAAAATTCTCCCCCGTTTTAAAATGATTGGAAATCACATCAAACTTTGGTATCCTGTTTTTTTGTATTCTATGTGGATATAACCTGAATTATTTGTAAAAGACAAACACTATAGGTTCTTGGGGGAAGTATATGATGAAACAGATATCTGAGTATTACTGTCACGGTCGGGCAGCGGTGGCCATCGTGGGGCGGCCTAATGTCGGCAAATCCAGATTGTTTAACCGGCTGGCCGGGATGCGCCTGGCTACCGTTTTGGATAAGCCGGGAGTTACCCGGGACCGACTTTATGCCGCCTGCTCTTTTGCCGGTAAACATTTTTCTGTAATTGACACCGGCGGTTTGGATTTCTCCACCCACCAGGATCTCCTGCAACATATAAAGGCCCAAATAGATGTAGCCCTGAGTGAGGCGGAGGTAATCATACTGGTATTGGACGCTAAAGACGGCCTGACTGCCCTTGATCAGGATATTGTAAGTTATCTCCGCAGACGGGGAAAACCGGTGGTGGCGGCGTTGAATAAAGTCGATATTCCCAGGAACGCCGAGGGAGTTAGCGACTTTTGCTCTTTAGGGCTGCCGCATCTTTTTCCGGTCTCTGCCGAGCATGGGTTAGGGATTGGCGATCTACTTGAAAAGGTGGTCGGGTATCTCCCGCTGACCGCTGAAGAGGCCTGCCAAGCAGATCAAGATCGGATCCGGATAGCAGTATTGGGACGTCCGAATGTGGGCAAATCCACCTTCATAAATTCCGTCCTGGGAGAAGACCGGGTATTGGTGGGTGAGACACCCGGCACTACCAGAGATGCGATTGACACCCAGTTTGAGTTAGGCGACCGGAAATTTACCTTAATTGATACTGCCGGTATCAGAAGGAAGGGCCGGATTAATGAGTTTTTGGAGAAACTATGCGTAATAAAAGCGCTAAAGAGCATTGAAAGAACCCATGTAGCCTTACTGCTGCTGGATGCCCGGGAAGGCCCGACCGCACAGGATGCCCATATTGCCGGCTATGCCCATGAGCGGGGGAGGGCGATCATTATCGTGGCCAACAAATGGGATCTGGTCGGCTCAAAGGTTTCAAGGAAGCAATTTGAGCGGGACCTGCGACTAAATTTTAAGTTCCTGGAATTTGCACCGGTGATTTTTACCTCGGCTCTTCAAAGAGTTCAAGTCCATGCCGTGCTGAAGATGGCCGCCCGTGTTTTTTGGCAATACTCCCGCCGACTGCCAGGCCCCGAGCTCCAAGCTATTCTAAAGGAAGCTACCGCCCACCATTCGGTGCCGCGCTCCGGGGGAAGGACGGTGAGGCTCTATTCCCTAAAGCAGGTAGCTATTCACCCCCCTACCCTTGTATTAACCTCCAATAAACCCCAGACCCTGCATTTCTCATATCTGCGTTACCTACAGAACCGCGTTAGGGATCATTTCGGTCTATTCGGCACTCCGGTTTTAATCCTGACGCGGAGGAAGAAATAGCGCCTGATATAGGAGCAATAGAATATTAATAACAAAGGCTTTGTAATTATGCTTATCGGACCTATTTCTGATCCTGAACAAACACAGCAGCTAATTATTGTATTCTATATGCCTCTTTACATTACGCACAAATTGGTATATTTATAATTAGTCTTGCGCAACCTGCATATTTTATGTTAAATTGCACAATGCAGATAATACGAAATGAAAAAGGGGGTTAGTAATATGAAAGAAAGAACGCTGTTTTGTCAGGTCAATAAAGCGGCTGACCTAAATAATTTGAGCATATTAGAGCAAAAACATCTGCCTAAAATTGAAGTTCCGGATGAGATAGAAGCCGGAGAATTTTTCCAGGTAACGGTAACCGTCGGTCATATACCACATCCCAATGAGAACGAACATTTTATTCAATGGGTTGAGCTCTCGCTGAACGGGATTTATCTGGCAAGATTTGATTTTGCCCCTATTATGACCAGTCCCCAGGTTAGACTGCCTATACAGTTGGTGCACCCTGGGCTTAAGACAAAATTAGAGGCCGCCTCCAGATGTAACCTCCATGGTGTTTGGAGGAGTTCGATTGAGGTCAGCGCCGACTAGTGTGGAGTTCCTGCAAAGTTAAGTAAAAAGGTTGAGGGAAGGAGAGCTATGATGGATTTTAGCATAAAAATCGGTGGACAGGCAGGCCAAGGAATGCAGACCATCGGCGCTATATTGAGCAAAATATTTTCCCGCGGCGGTTATCACATCTTTTCCAATCAGGACTATCAATCCCGCATACGGGGGGGCCACAATTTCTACCAGATTAGAATAGCCGCTGCTCCGGTGTCCGCTCCCGATGATCAGATAGATCTGCTGTTAGCCTTGGATGATTTGTCAATTACCGAGCATGAATTTGAGCTAAGGAACGGCGGGGGTATTATCTACGACGGCAGTAAGTCAAAATCTGCGAAGGAAGGATCTGGCCGGTTTAATATCCCGCTGGAAAAGTTGGCGCTCACAGAAGGAGGAAAAAAGGTATTTGTAAATTCGGTAGCCTCCGGGGCGGCATTGGGATTGTTAAACTATGATATATCACCGTTGGAGACGTTGCTGTATGAGTCGTTTTCCAAGAAAAAACCGGAGATGTTGGAGAGTAACATCAAGGCTGCCCGGGCGGGATATCGGTTTGCCCAGGACAACTATTCCCAACAGTTTGCCCATAAGTTTAAGCCCGGCCCGGCTGTTCCCAGAATGGTAATCAATGGCAATGAGGCCATAGCCTTAGGCGCCCTGGCCGCCGGGTGTAATTTCTTCGCCGCCTATCCAATGACGCCCTCTACCAGCATTTTGGTGTATCTGGCGGGAAAACAGGCACAGTTTAACATTATGGTGGAGCAGGCTGAAGATGAAATTGCGGCCTTAAATATGATCCTGGGAGCATCTTATGCCGGCGCCAGGGCTATGACCGCCACCTCGGGCGGCGGATTTTCCCTAATGGTGGAAGCTTTGAGTTTAGCCGGAATTACCGAGACGCCGGCCGTGATTGTCCTGGCCCAGCGGCCCGGCCCGGCTACCGGTCTCCCTACCCGCACCGAGCAAGGGGAGCTATTGTTTGTCCTTCATGCCGGACACGGAGAGTTTGCTCGCGCCATATTCACTCCCGGCTCGTCTGAGGAGGCGTTTTACTTAACCCAAAAGGCTTTCAATCTGGCAGACAAATATCAGATTCCGGTATTAATCCTCACCGACCAATACCTGGCCGACATCTACCGTAACATTGAACCCTTTGACTTGTCCTCCCTCGCCATTGACAGACATTTGGCTACAGAAGAGGACTTAAAGGATGTCCGGGAATATAAGCGGCATCAGCTCACTCCCTCGGGTATCTCTCCCAGATTAATCCCCGGGAGAACCGAGCATGTGGTGGTTACCGACAGTGACGAGCATACCGAAGACGGGCATCTTACCGAAGACCTCGATGTTAGGGTAAAGATGGTGGACAAGCGCAGCCGGAAGTACCAGGGACTAGCCGGCGCGGTCATACCGCCTGTCTTAGACGGCCCGGCGGAGACCGATCTGCTCCTCATCGGCTGGGGCTCGACCTATGGGGTGATAAAAGAAGTTACCCAAAAGCTTAACGCTGAAGGCAAAAGGGTGTCTCAGTTGCATTTCCCACAGTTATGGCCCTTTCCTTCAGAGAGAGTGGTCGAAATTTTCAAATCAGCAACCAGGAAGGTTATCATTGAAAACAACAGCACCGGACAGTTGGCTTGGTTGTTGCGGGCTGAGACGGGGTTGACGGTTGATGAGAAGATATTGAAATATGACGGCCGCCCCTTTACCGTTAATTATATACGGGGAGCGTTAAAATTATGAAGCCGACACCTTTTGATTACAAAGTAGCTACGGCTTGGTGCCCGGGGTGCGGAAATTTCAGCATTCTGCCGGCGGTAAAAACGGCCCTCAGCGACCTGGGATTAAAGCCGCATCAAGTATTAATCTGCTCCGGCATCGGTCAGGCGGCCAAGCTTCCTCATTATATGAGATGCAATACCTTCAACGGTTTACATGGGAGGAGCATTCCACCGGCCACAGGGGCCAAGCTGGTTAACCCTGAATTGGCGGTCATCGCTGAGAGCGGAGATGGAGATATTTACGGGGAAGGGGGTAATCACCTTATCCACGCCATCCGAAGGAATATCGATATTACCGTCATCGTCCACAACAACCAAGTGTACGGCCTCACCAAAGGTCAAGCCTCGCCTACCAGCGAAATTGGGTTCGCCACCAAGGTGCAAACGGAAGGGGTTAAGACGGCGATGATGACCCCTCTGACGATGGCGCTCTCCTTGGGGGCCGGTTTCCTAGCCAGGAGTTTTTCCGGTGATATTCCCCATATGTCCCTGATGATCCGGGAAGCCATAAAGCATCGCGGGATTTCCATAATCGATGTATTAATGCCCTGCGTGATCTTTAATAAGCTGAATACTTTTCAATGGTATAAATCCAGGGTCTACAAATTGGAGGAGAATGGATGGGACCCTACCGACAAGCTGGCCGCTTATGAAAAATCTATGGAATGGGGCGATAAGATCCCCCTCGGCATCCTCTACCGGAAAGAGCGGCCCGCTTATGAGGATTTAGTCTCGGTACTCCAAGGTAAACCATTAATAGATCGGGATTATAGTCCCCAAAAAGTACAAGAATTGTTCGGCGAGTTCATCTAGTGTTGTGTCAACATTAAAATGTCGCTTGATTTACCCCCTCATCCTAACCTTCTCCCCTAGGGGAGAAGGGACTTAAGCTTCCTCTCCTCCGGGGGAGAGGACCGATGTGAGGGGGAATTTGACAGAAGATTTAGGTGGTGGCAGGTTCTCAAACCTGCCACTCATTCAGGCTGTCGGGTTTGAGAACCCGACAGCACATAAAAACTTATCTACTTGTTTTATTGGACATAAAAAAGGAAATTCCTATACGTTTAAATCATGTATGTTTTTCGTTGACTAACAGTTCCATAGTTTAATAGAGGAGAAGACCATGATAGAGAGAGAAGCCGCCGTAACCTTTCAGGGGCAACCGCTAACTTTGGTGGGGCAGGAGAAACATTCCGGTGATACAGCCCCTGAGTTTACGGTATTAGACGATACATTGGCCGAAGTTGGACTTAAAGATTTCAAGGGGCGGGTATGCCTGATAAGCGTGGTTCCTTCCCTGGATACGCCCGTATGTGATCTGCAAACCAGGCGGTTCAATCAGGAAGCGGCGGGATTAGCTGAAAAAGTTGCTGTGCTGACTATCAGTATGGATTTGCCTTTCGCCCAAAAACGGTTCTGCTCGGCGGCTGGAATTAATCGGGTACAAGCGCTCTCAGACCATAAACTGGCCTCTTTTGGTAAAGCATACGGCATCCTGATTAAAGAGTTGCGTTTATTAAGTCGGGGCATATTTGTTGTTGATGAACAAGGCATAATAAAGTATGCTGAATATGTAGCTGAAATTACTAATCATCCTGATTATGATGCCGCTTTAGCTGCCGTAAAAAGCCTCCTCTAGTATTCTGTCAACATTTCAAGTGGTCAGATAAAGTCGGGTGGGGAGTTTTATCTGCTAAACATCTACTTATAGAGTTGGCATCTTTCTATAATGATTATCATCCCAGCGATAGATTTACATCAAGGCCGGTGTGTTCGGCTCTATCAGGGCAAGTTGAAGCAGAAGACGGAATTCTCCTCCGATCCTTTGGAAGTAGCCCGAAAGTGGGAGATGTGTGGCGCAAAGCTCCTCCATGTAGTGGATCTCGACGGAGCATTCAGCGGTTCTTCCGGAAATCTGGAGCTTGTTTTCAGATTGGCTGAAGCTGTCTCTATACCGGTGGAACTGGGCGGAGGGTTACGTACAGAGGAGCAGGTAGTCCGGGCGCTCTCCGGCGGTATTGAGCGGGCAATCCTGGGCACGGTGGCGGTAGAAAATCCGGCGCTGGTAAAGCGGCTCTGTTCCCGCTTTCCCGGCCAAATTATACTGGGGATTGACGCCAAAGACGGGGTAGTGGTGACCAGGGGGTGGGTAGAGGAAAGTTCTCTTTTAGCTGCCGAACTTGCCCGGCAATATGAGGGCGTCGGCATCGGTGCGATTATATTTACTGATACGGGACGGGACGGCACTCTTTGCGGGCCGAACATAAAAAGCTTGCGCGCCATGGTGCAAGCTACTTCGATCCCGGTTATCGCCTCGGGGGGGGTCTCCAGTATAGATGATATTGAAGCAATCGCCCAAGAGACGCCTCAGGTACAAGGTGTCATTTTAGGACTATCCCTCTACAGCGGAGCCATAGATTTGGAAGAAGCGATCCACCGGGTTGCAGGGATGAGCTGTGGAGAGCGATGAACTCTTTTTCACAACAT
>QIEW01000013.1 GCA_003230535.1 bacterium | reverse complement strand
ACCAGATGGCTGAAACTGGTTTGGTTTAGGGCGGAGATAGTGCAATTTAAACCTAAGTATGGCCTGCTTACTCCTCTCTTCTTTTTCTCTTCCTGGATACGCCGAACAGCCTGAAATACCCGCTCATGGGCCCCTCTTGCCCCCCGGATACGATCATGCACCTGAGGAGGGCCATCCAACGAAAATATTATGGTATCCACTCCTGCCCGCACCATCTCAGCGGCTCTGTTTTCCCCGACGAGTAATCCATTAGTGAGAATATTACATTGCAGCCGCCGTTTTTTGATGATCTGCACTATTTGAGGAAGATCCGGGCGTAAAAACGGCTCCCCTCCTGTAAGGGTAACCAGTTTTACTCCCAGAGCCGCTACATCCTCTACCAAGGCCTCTATTTCCCGGGTATCAATCTCGGGAACTACGTCTTTAGCTAAATCAATTCCAGCAGCTTTCCGGCGCTGCTTATAGCGTTCCTGGGGGCAGATCTGACATTTTAAGTTACAGCGAAACGTAAGCTCTATATCAATGCCTGTCGGGGGGAGGGCTTTCCCTTCCATAAAAACATATGGAAACCAATACCGAGGGACCCCGCATAGTTCCCGTAACATACATTTTAAATCTCCAACTGCTTGATTTGACATATAGATACTCGCCATCCAGCTAAAATATAAAGCAGGAACGGCCTTCTGTCAAGCTCTCTCCTTAGAAAGAGCTCTTCAGCCGCCCCCTGCTTCGTTTGCGCTTGACTTTGCGCAAGAGACAGAGCTATGCTGAAACCTATTCTTAGCTCTAATTATTCATGAATCTACGGTAAACATTGGTAATGTTATTTGAATACCGCCGGTTACAAAATAGCGGTCAAAAAATAAATTTTTATACAAATAACCGAAATCTCCCGCTATGGAAGCGACTAACTCCGAGCGTGTTATAAGTCCCGAATTATTCGGGTTAGCAAGGCATTACGCAACGTTTATATTAGAACATTATCCAGCGGGCAGGTCAAGGTTGCCTTGCCAATCCTAGCTCAGCCAAAAACAGAAAGTAGACTTAAAATAATCCTGATGTCTCAGCAGGTTACTCCGCCAAATCATGATGTTTCCTCACCCATAACCCTTAACCCGCGCAGTTGGGTAGACCACAGATGGCGGTCTATTCTAGCTGTGTCTCTGCTTTGTTTTGCCATATTGGGTCTCGGCTGTTGGTTTAACCGCTCGGCCACCTATGGAAACTTTTATTTTAGCTTTAATTCTCCGGCAGTGGGAATAAATTTCAGCGTAAGCTACCGGAAAGGTCGTATGTATATTAGCTTTCCTGAATTGGAGTTCTCAAAAGTTATTCCTAAAGGAAGAATTAGGGCGCTAGGCCGGAAATATATTCCAATTATAAGGATTACAGGGTTAATTGTTTTATTCCTCTGCGGGTTAGCTCTTCCCTTATGGCTTATTGTTAACTGGCGGATGCTCAGGGAAAGCTGGGGTCTGGGTTTGGGCTATTTTAAAGAGCAAGGGATTATTGGTATAGTTCTTCATCTGGCGGCGGCCATTATATTTATCGCCAGCATCTTCCCTCTGCCGGCGCTAAACTACTGGTTAGGATGGGGAACCGGCGCAGGATATCAGCCGGAAACGCTGGCCCGTTTACTTTATGGCGCACTGACCCAGACATTGTTAAATAAACAGCATAAACTGTTCTATGCGCTGCTGTTTACCCTGCCCGGTTTCTTTTTACAATGGGTGGGAGTAGCGGGCATTACCTTAGTTTTGCTGGCTAAATTCAGTCTTCCTGAGAGGCTCTCCGCCCGGTGTGGAAAATGGGCGGGGAAACTCGTCGCTCCCGTCCCCTTATATCTCATCCTCCTCTGTAGTCTTGTCGTGTTTGGCATTAGCTTCTCCCGTATGCCCGGGTTACCGTTAACTCCAGCGGCTGTCGCTCATTACTTCCAGGCCCGACTTTTTGCATCCGGTCGTCTCTTGCAGGAGATGAATATAAGTTGGGAGTTCTTTACTTTTCCTTTCCTACAAAACGGTCTGCATCGTTTTTCATTGCTCCCTCCGGGATATCCTTTAGTATTGGCGCCGGGAGTGCTGGCCCGCCTCCCCAGATTAGTCAACCCTATATTAGGGGCGCTTGTTCTGCTCCTTCTTTATGAATGCGGTCGGCGGCTCTACGACCCCAAAGTAGCCGTCGTAGGACTATCATTAGGAATTATCTCCCCTTTATTCTGGAACTTCTCCTCTACTTTTCAGCCGGGAATAATGTTTGCTTTTTGTTTTCTTTTATTCCTTTATAGTTTTTCAAGGTTGATGGAGAAACCTGCTTTAGTTTGGGCCGGCCTGGCCGGCGGCAGCTTTAGTTTAGGTTTTGCGGCGGTTCCTGTGGCAACATTGGGCTTGACGCTACCGTTTTTAGCCTACCTGCTCTATCGTCTTCGCCGACAAGTTCCCGCGCTTCTTACTCTATGGGGCAGTGTCTCTTTAGGAATATGGGGCTTCTTTAACTATTATTATAAATTATTGGAAGAGTATCTACCCTGGAGCGCCACCAGTCCGGCGCAGCTCCTCAAACAGGATCTTCGAGCTTTTAGTTTTCAGCTTTCCAGGCTAAATCAAGAGCTTATTCCCTGGTTTATCCCTCCCTTGTTTTTACTGCTCCTCTGGATAGTAACCAGGCGCAGTAAAAATACCTCTGATGAGCTGTTACTTTCCGCTTTAATTGGGTTGGTTGCCGTGCAGTTTTTACCATTCAATCTCTGGCCGAAAGAAGGGAACGCTCTATTATTGGGGTTACCGTTATTTATTCTGCTTCTGTCTCGTGGAATACTGGCTCTTCCTGATGAACTTAGCCAACTCGGATTTTCGGCTCCCCGCGTTAGAGATTTGTTAGTAGTAGTACTGTTGTTTTCAACGTTAGGCGGACCGCTACCAAAACTTGTTCAGCTTTTGGGTTCACCGGCCGATAAAGGCGACGAACTATCTGGGGCGTTACTGGCTCAACATCTGCCGGCTTCCCCGTCAGTAGTCTTCCTCGAAGAGGAGCTATACTTAAAAGTCTTTGTCTATAATGCCCCTGACCTTCGCGGCCGGATAGTCTATGCCAGAGATTTGGGGGCCTATAATACTAAGTTGATGTCTGAGCTTCCTGACCGCCAATATTTTAAGGCCCGGATGCAAAACGGCAAACTTCAGCTTATTGAAGCCGCCCCTTAATCCCGAATAATTCGGGATCATAAACACGCTCCCGTTGGTCGCTTCCACAGCGGGAGTTTTCGCTAATTTGTATGAAAATTTTGTTTTTTGACCGTTATTATATAAGCACTTGTATTCAAATAACATCATTAACGTTTACCGTGAATTTATGAATAATCCGGGTAATATAATAACGCACTTTACGAAAAGGATTGGCAAGCGTCCAAAAAGTATTGATTATCCAACTAATTGGGTCTATAATACAGCATAGAATGAGAAAATCGTGTGCTGTATTGTTAGTGTTGGTCTGGCTTGGCGGGCACACCTGGTCTGGCCTGAAGCTTTGGTCTGTTAATCCGGAAGATGAG
The DNA here is from genome assembly GCA_003230535.1 of bacterium. Lineage (GTDB taxonomy): Bacteria > SZUA-182 > SZUA-182 > SZUA-191 > SZUA-191 > SZUA-191. Next base: position 15,534 of record QIEW01000013.1, on the reverse strand, counting down.
GGCTGCCTCTGTTCCACTCCGGGTTCAGCCTGCCGTATTGAGATGAACTGTTCCTGCTGCTCGCCTCCAGGGCCTGGGCATCGGGGGCGTTCGTTATCAGTAAAATCCAACGCCAAGGCGCCACAATTTCCCGCCACCGGGGGGCCGCAACTAAAGCGGTCTTGTCGCTCTGAAGAGGAGGGCCTGTTAGCCGCATCCTCTATCTATATTCCTTCCGCTCTCTTTTCCTTTATAACCGACCTTATTCTCTGCGGCAGGGTAGAGACGTCACAGACTCTCCTTGCCTCTTATTATCCCAGCCCTCCTGAAAGACCCCCCAGAGTTAGCTTGGTATAGCTAACAGCAAAGTTTATTCCTTATCGTTTATCTATTCAGTTAGCGATCAGTCTGCCCATTTTAACTGTCAGCTATAATAGGCTTCTGCCCATATGATACGTTAAAGGCGAGGTGTCCTCGCCCTTGGTTATCTGCTGCCAGTCGCAGGGGAGATACTATCCGGGGAGGAAATATGAAAAAACTTTCTATATCTAGAGGTATGTCTATATTGGGCGGGATATTCCTAATCCTGTCCTCCGCTGAGTTTGCCTATACTCAGGAGGAAAACGCTCTTTCTGTTGGAGAAACCATGGGTTTGGGTGAATTTAAAGTATTCGCCGGAGAAGAATCTGAGCTTTCTCCACATACCAATACGGTTGACAAAAAAGATCTCGAGCAGCAAAGTCCCACCGGGACGGGTGATCTTCTGAAACAAATACCCGGCATCTCAGCCGTCCGCCGGGGAAGCGTCGGCTCTGATCCTGTATTGCGTGGCTTGCGTGAGGACCAGCTAAATGTGCTCATCGATGGAGCCAGGATTTGGGGAGCCTGCCCCGGCCGCATGGATCCCCCATCTTCACATATTGATCCGGAGGAGCTTGAGGCGGTGGAAGTATCGAAGGGGCCGTACTCAGTGCGCCAGGGGCCGGGAGTTCTGGGCGGCTCGATAAACTTGATTACTCCTCGGCCCAAAAGGTGGGAAGAATTTAATTTGCACGGCTCTCTCTCTGCCGGTTTTGAGAGCGTATCCGACGGGAAAAGCGGCCGCGCCAGATTATGGGGTGGAGATAGGCCCTATAGTTTTCGACTTAGTTTAGGCAGCCGGAACTATGAGGACTATAATTCCGGTCGGGGCAAGGTGGAGGACAGCCGATTTGAGGAGACAGATTATTCGACTAAACTGTGGTTGTTTCCGAACCAAAGGCAGGAGGTCGGTTTTTCCCTTTCCCAAGCGTTTGGCCGGGATATACGCTATCCGGGAAAGCTGATGGACACCGAAGAAAGCGATACTACCCGAATAATGTTGGATTACTCTTGGAACAATGTTACCCCTTACCTGTTCTCACTCCAAGCCAAGCTTTATTACAATGAAGCAGAGCATATCATGAGTAATAAACATAAAGACCCCAAACCGGGCCTTATGAAAATGCCGATTAAGGCGAAAACTTCCTCGGATACCTATGGCGGAAGGTTGGAGACACAATGGGCGCCGGATGAGAGGAGTTTCCTTTCCCTGGGGCTGGATTTCTACCGGTTAGATCGAAATGCCATAAGTAAGATGACCATGATGGGCATGGAGAGTGAGAAGAAAATCTGGCCGGATGCCTTTAGTTATGATGCCGGGTTATTCGTGGAATACCACCGGGAACTAACCCGTGAATGGGAATTTACTGTCGGCGCCAGGATAGACGCGGTAGAGGCGGATGCCAAAACCCCCGACCCCGAAGCCCTGGAGTTTTGGGGGCGCAAAGACCTCCGGGAAAAGGAAACCAACTGGGCTGGAAATATAGGACTTTCCTATAACCCCCTGAAGACCTTGGAATTTTTCGGCGCCGTAGGCCGGGGTGTCAGATCCGCCGATGCCACTGAGAGATACTCCTTCTTTTTCCCCAGCAGCAGGTTTGCCGACAATTTCGACTATATCGGCGACCCCGGTCTGGAGCCGGAGGAGAGCTTAGAGCTTGATGTGGGCGCCAGAGCATCCGGGGAAAAAGCATCGGCTGAAATAACGCTGTTTTATGCCTTAATCGATGATTACATCATCGGCGAGGTAATCCCTGATCTTAAACCCCGAACTCCGGGAGCTCTTGGCGTTAAGCAGTATTCCAACACCGACGCCATTATCCAGGGAGTGGAATGTTGGGGAGAATATCACCTGCTGGAGGAGTTCCTCCTTAAGGGAAGCCTGGCCTATACCAGGGGAAAGGATAAACAAAGCGGACGTCCTCTGCCCTATATGCCGCCTCTTGAAGGAAAAGTCGCCCTAAGATATGAAACTGCTTGGTTGGGGTTCTGGTCCGAGCTGGGCGGAAGATTAGCAAAGCGCAAAGAGCGGGTAGCTCCTGAGTTTGGCGAGGAGAAAACTCCTGGTTTTGCTACTTTTTCCATTACCGGCGGAATAAACCCCTATCCCGGTTATACCCTGCTCCTCGGGGTGGAAAATATATTTGATAAGTATTACAGTGAGCATCTGAATGCAAGAAACCCGATTACCGGCGAGAGGGTGCCTGAGCCCGGCAGGAATGTCTATGTTGTTTTAAAGTACGAGTTTTAATCCCTAGTGAGAACTTAGCGCACCGACGGTGCGGACTTTGTGCAGTCAGGTCCTCAGACCTGACTGCGGTTTTTTAGGTGGTGGCAGGTTCAGGAAACCTGCCACTCATTCAGACTGTCGGGTCTGAGGACCCGACAGCACATGGAGCTATATCTGATTGTTTTGTTGGACATAAAAAAGGAAATTCCTTGTATCTATACTATCAAGTTACGTTCAAACAAGTAATGACTGCTACAAAAGGAGCAATTCTGGGGAACCTATCTTGAAAGAAGGCTCCCCCCCGCCCCTAAACAACAGCTGGTCATGGCGGTGGCGCTAACCTGCTCCGTATTCGCTTAAATACAACTTAAGAGCGAAATCTTTCTATATTTCTGATAGAAAATTGTGATATAATCTCCCGAGTTTCTATAATATGCCTGGTACTATCTAGGGTAATGACCGATAGGAGATTTTGAAGATGCTTTTCGATTCCATCATGGGATTATTTTCCAGTGATCTGGCGGTAGATTTAGGCACCGCAAATACCTTAGTGTATGTGCGGAATAAGGGTATTATGCTGCAAGAGCCTTCGGTAGTGGCAATAAAGAGAGGAACTAACCATGTGCTGGCGGTAGGGGAGGAGGCTAAACGTATGCTGGGGCGAACCCCGGGTCATATAGAAGCCATTCGTCCCTTACGGGATGGAGTAATTACAAACTTTGAAGTAACCGAGCAGATGCTGCGCTATTTTATCCGGAAGGTCCATAACCGCAGATCCATGGTGCGTCCCAGGATAATTATTTGCGTTCCTTCCGGAATTACTCAGGTAGAAAAACGAGCGGTTCGAGATTCTGCGCATTTAGCCGGGGGACGCGAGGTTTACTTGGTAGAACAGCCGATGGCCGCTGCTGTGGGAGCTAATATGCCTATCCAGGAACCGGCTGGAAACATGGTGGTGGATATTGGCGGCGGCACTACTGAAATAGCGGTTATCTCTCTCTCGGGAATGGTTTTTGATCTTTCAGTGCGGGTAGGCGGCGACGAAATGGATAATGCCATTATCTCCCATGTGAAGCGTAGGTATAATCTGCTGATTGGGGAGCGTACCGCCGAAGATGTGAAGGTGACCATTGGGTCAGCCTCCCCTCTTGCTGAGCCTAAGACCAGGGATATCAAGGGACGAGATCTGGTGGCCGGTATCCCGAAGATTATCACCGTAAGCGATGGAGAGATAAGAGAATGCCTGTCGGATACGGTAAATGTTATTGTGGAAGCAGTAAAGACTACTTTGGAACAGACGCCTCCCGAACTCTCAGCCGATATTGTCGATCGGGGAATTGTCCTGGCTGGAGGGGGAGCCATGCTTGAGGGGCTGGATGTTCTGCTTCGTGAAGAGACAAAATTGCCTGTGTTTTACGCCGACAACCCTCAACTTTGTGTCGCCTTAGGTTCTGGAAAGATGCTGGATGAAATAGACCTCCTCCGGCAAGTCTCCTTAAAGGATTAGACGACTATCCCGCCATATTTTAGCTGCCTTTTAGCTTTTCCTGTGGAGAATAAATGCCCTCACAACGTATAAATACAAGTCGGGGAAACTATTTCTATCTGGTAGTCATAGTTACTCTTCTTTCCCTGCTGGCGATTACCTTACAAGTGCGCCGACCCGGTTCTCTTAATTTTTTTGCTAAGCCGGTGTTGATCTTATATGGTTATGCCCATGAAGTGTTGAGTACGACCGGTCTTCAAATTGGGCGCCTCGGGGAGATCTATATATTTCTCCAAGGGGTGGAGGAAGAGAATCGCTTACTGAAGCATGAAAATGGAAAGCTCCGCTATAAGAACAGCCAGTATATAGAGTATAAAAATGAGAATGAACGGCTGCGCAAGCTATTGCAATTTAAGGGAGCATCTCCTATGCGGCTTATTCCAACTCAAGTGATTGCCAGGACGCCTTCTCATTGGTTTAAGAGCATTCTTATCAGTCAGATAGCGGGAGAAAAGATATCTAAGTATATGGCCGTTATTACCCATGAAGGCGTAGTGGGAAGAATAGAAGAAGTTACCCCGGTCTCCGCCCGGGTCCTTCTAATCACAGATCAGAATAGCAGTATTGCTGTAATTGTACAGCGGAGCAGGGCGGAAGGCATAGTTTCCGGCTGGCAGGAAAATATCTGCAAACTAAATTATTTAATCCGGTCGGCTGATATAAAACCGGGAGATGTAGTAATCAGCTCTGGTTTAGGAGGAGTGTTTCCCAAAGGGTTAGTGTAGGCCGCATCACCAAAGTAGAAAAACAGGGCCATGACCTGTTCCAGTACGCCGAGGTGGAACCAAGCGCTAATCTTTCTAATCTTGAAGAGGTGATGGTTGTTTACCAAACAACCCCTGAAAGCCCTGGCGTCCCGCAATAAATTTACCGACCGCCTTGGCGCCGCAAAATCAATAGCAGCCGGCAAAAGAGGACCACATTTTAGGTTCCAAAAAGATGTTAAGCGGAGGCTTGACTTAGAGTATGGAATAGTATATATAAGTCTGAAAACTGCTATTACTAGAGTAAGTATCACATAAGCAGTTTTCCAGTGGAGATTAGTAGGTAGGGGAGCGGATGTAAATGAAGCATTTTTTTAAGCGCTGACTATGGCGCTTGACGATCAAAGCTTTCGCCCTGCCATTTTTGGCGTTTAGGTTACATTAATAAAAAATATGCTTGATGAGCCCGAGTGTGGGGTTGTTATTGAAAAGGGGTTTGGTGTATCGCTTATGCACTTGCCCCTTATTTATTTTAGGAGATTTTGGAAAACTCTGGGTCTCTCTCTGGGACCCGGATTATTCATAAATTCACGGTAAACATTAATGATGTTATTTGAATACAGGTGCTTAATAATAACGGTCAAAAAAATAAAATGGCTCATACAAATTACCGAAAACTTCCGCTGTGGAAGCGACCGACGGGAGCGTGTTTATGATCCCGAATTATTCGGGGGGAATAGAAGGGTGTAGAAGATGAATATTTTTATTATTGGTTGTGGCCGGGTAGGCTCGCAGCTAGGGAAAATGTTTTCTGTAGAGGGACATGACGTAGTTATCATAGACACTGACCCGGACGCTTTTAAAAGGCTGGGATCAGCTTTCAACGGGCTTCAGGTGGTGGGCTCAGGCACGGATGAGATTTTGCTTCGGGAGGCTAAAATAGAAGAGGCCGATGTGTTTATCGCCTTAACGGATAAGGATAACATAAACATTATGGCGGCCCAGATCGCCCGATCAATTTTTCAAATTTCCAAAGCGATCGCTAAAGTCGATGATCCGGCTAGGGATAAAGCTTTTCAAGAACAAGATTTTACTATTGTAAGCGGTACGCACCTGGTCTCGGACGCCATTTGGAACCAGCTCTCTCAAAAACCATATAAGCGCTGCTGTAACATCTCGCCCGATACCGGAATTATTAGATTTACCCCTGCAAAAACAATGGTGGGGAAATCGGTGGCCCAGCTAAATGTGGGAACTGAATTTATGGTCTGCGGCGTGGTCCGCCAGGGGAGATGCCAGGTGGCTTTGCCCGATCAGGAGATTAGCTCTACAGATGAACTGGTGGCAATCGCCAAAACCCGCTTCCTGGGCCAACTGGAAAAGATATTGGAGGCATAACCGGAATACTATGAAATTACAAAACATTACCATTTCCAGGCTGCAAAAGTTACTTTTAAACCGCAAGATAAGCCCGCAGGAGATAACTCAAGCCCTCTTAGCTCGTATTCGAGAGAAAAACTCCCGGGTCAACGCTTATCTTACGGTAGCGGAAGATGAGGCTCCGGCGCAGGCCGGGGTGGCTGATAAGCGGTTAGGCAAGGGAGACGGGGCCTGCCCGCTGACCGGTATTCCGTTGGCAATCAAGGATAATATCTGCATTAAAGGCGTGAGGATGACCTGTGCCTCAAAGATTTTGGAACATTACGTTCCCCCATATAATGCGACTGTAATCGAGCGCTTATCAGACCAAGGCTACGTTCTTCTGGGGAAGACCAACATGGATGAGTTTGCCATGGGTTCCTCTACGGAGAACTCCGGATTTGCCCCGACGCGCAACCCTTGGGATACCCGCTGTGTACCGGGGGGGTCGAGTGGAGGCTCGGCGGCGGCGGTAGCGGCGGGAATGTGCGCGGCGGCCTTAGGTTCGGATACCGGCGGTTCCATCAGACAGCCGGCGGCATTCTGCGGGGTGGTTGGTTTGAAGCCTACTTATGGACTAGTTTCCCGCTATGGTCTGGTAGCTTTTGCCTCTTCGCTGGATCAGATCGGCCCGATAACCCGTGATGTTCGGGACGCCGCCATCCTCCTCTCAGCTATTGCCGGACATGATCCGCGGGATTCCACCTCAGCCCCTAAACAGCCGCCGGACTACCTGTCAAAGTTAGGCCAATCCATTAACGGACTTCGGCTGGGATTACCGAAAGAGTATTTTGCGGAAGGATTAGACCCGGAAGTAGCCGCTTCCCTGGAGGCGGCAAGGGAAGTATTCAGCCGCCTAGGCGTCCAGTTTCAGGAAGTGTCCCTGCCGCATACCGATTACTCTATCGCCGCTTACTATCTCATTGCTCCGGCTGAGGCCAGTTCTAACTTGGCGCGCTATGACGGGGTAAGGTATGGTCATCGGACATCCAAGCCCAAAAACTTGCTTCAGATGTATTATGATTCCCGGGAGGAAGGGTTCGGGGCTGAGGTAAAACGCCGCATCATGTTGGGAACATACGCTTTGAGCGCAGGCTACTATGATGCGTATTATCTCAAGGCCCAGAAGGTAAGAACACTAATTAAGCGGGACTTTGACCTGGCTTTTACTGAGGTGGATGCTCTGCTTACTCCCACTGCCCCCTCCCCCGCTTTCCGGCTGGGAGAGAAGGTTACCGACCCGCTGCAAATGTATCTTTCTGATATATATACCAATTCAGTAAACCTGGCCGGGTTGCCGGCTATTTCAGTCCCCTGTGGTTTTACAGCTAACGGCCTGCCGGTAGGGCTCCAGCTTATCGGCCCCGCCTTTGGTGAAGACAGGTTGCTTACAATAGCTTATGCTTATGAGCGGGAAACCGACTGGCATACCAGGAGGCCCAATCTATAATATCCAATAGCCTTAATTGATTAAGGATGAAATGTTTAGATAAAATGTCTATAGACCGAAAGCTAAGCACAGAGAAGGTAACTCCTGAACTGATAAACTATATAGTTGAAAAAATCATTCGGGAAATTAAACCGGAAAAGATCGTCCTGTTTGGCTCATATGCCAGAGGTGATTTCAAGCAAGATAGCGACCGAAGAATCCAGCCGAGTGATAAGGCGAAGGATAGATGCCTTGTTGCGGGGGCGAAAGTTTGCGGTAGATTTATTGGTCCGAAAATCGGCGGAAGTAGCCTGGAATCTGAGAGCCCAAAATCCATTTTATGTGCATCACATTATAAAAAGTGGCAAGGTACTTTATGAAAGATCCTGAAAAAGTAGAACTTATACAGAATTGGCTCTTCTTTGCCAGGGAAGGTCTTTTGTTTGCCAAGGCCGGGATGAGCCAAGGTTAATAGGGGTAAGTTCATGTTTATAGTTGTTATGGGCGGAGGGCAGGTGGGATATTATCTGTGCCGGGAGTTGGTTGCGGACGGGCATACGGTGGCTCTGATTGACAGAGATAAGTCTGTCTGTGATCGAATTGCCCGCGAGATCGGCAGTCTGGTTGTAATCTGCGGCGACGGGTGCGACCAGTATTATCTGGAGGCCGCCGGAGCAGAACATGCCGATGTCTTTGCCGCGATTACCGGAACAGACGAGGAGAATCTGGTAGCCTGCCAGTTAGCCAAGGAGGTGTTCAAAATTGATCGCACTATCGCCAGGGTGAATGATCCCAGGAATGAAAATATCTTTGGCAAACTCAAAGTTGATGTGCCCATAAATAGCACTAGCATTTTAATTAAAATTATTGAAGAGGAAACCTATCTGGCTGATTATATTCCCCTATTGGCTTTCAAGCGCGGGAGAATTTCCGTGGTTCGGGTGGATTTGCCTGAAGAATCTCCGGTAGTGGGACGTCTGGTAAAGCAGGTAATACTACCTGAGGATTGTGTATTGGTCTCTATTCTGCGGGGAGAAAACGTTATTATCCCAAAGGGGGATACCCGCCTTGAGCCGGGGGACGACGTGATTGCCATCACCACTATCGAACATGAACGAGAATTGGTACAGGTCCTGATAGGGGAATTGTAGACTTTTGACAGGTTGCCAACCACTGCTGGTCAGGATAATCCTTATGTTTTATGAAACTGGTTTTTACTTGCAGTGGCGTAAATATTGCACCAACATTCATTAGGGATTAATTTTACGGTTGTTAGCCTCTAATATTCGGGAAGTTCGACTAGAGGGAGTTTATGTATCATCATTGGAATAGTAAAAGGTTTTGGAATAAAAAAAGTATCTGGGCGGATAAGGGTAAGGTTAGCCTCAGTATATTGATGGAGCTGGCGTTACCCGGCACAATATTGCTTTTCTTCCTTTTCCTCACACTCCTTCTTTGGGGAGTTCTTTATTGATCCTAAAACCCACCTTTCAAGATTATCGCATCATTCTTTTCTTCAGCGGGAAAATAGTTGTCGGCTTGGCATTACTCATGCTCCTGCCGCTGTCTACCTCGGTTATCTTCCAGGAGTGGCGGGTAGTGGTGGATTTTGGTCTAAGCATGTGTGCCACCCTTAGTGTAGGGTACCTGTTGCTCATTCTCTTCCATACCGATAAAGACCCCCAATGGGTACACGGAATGGCTGCCGTGGCTATAGCCTGGATCCTCTGTACCCTGCTGGGGGCGCTCCCGCATTACCTGTCCGGTCATTTCGGCTCCTTTTTGGATGCCTGCTTTGATGTGATGAGCGGCCATACCACTACCGGCCTGGTGCTTATTCAAGATCTGGATCATGTCTCCCATGGATTAAATATGTGGCGTCATGAGCTGACCTATGTAGGGGGGCAGGGGATTGTGGTGGTGGCGTTGACATTCCTTATTCCAGGCGTCTCCGGAGCATATCGGCTGTATGTGGGAGAAGGCAAGGAGGAAAGGATACTCCCCAATGTGGTAAAGACCGCCCGGATGATTTGGATAATCAGCTTGATATACTTAGCTGTAGGCTCAGCCGTGCTGTGGATTGGATGTATGTGGGAAGGACTTTCCCCGCTGCGGGCATTACTGCATGGGATCTGGCTGTTTATGGCCAATTGGAGCACCGGCGGCTTTGCTCCCCAGTCTCAGAACCTAATTTACTACCATAGTCCACTGATAGAGTTTTTCCTGGTAGCGCTTATGGTGTTGGGCTCGTTAAACTTCGCCTTGCATTATACGGTCTGGAATGGAAACTATAAGGAACTTTACCGGAATATAGAGATACACTCCTTTGCGGTCACCTTAACGGTTTCCTTTGTCTTATGTTGTGTCGGCCTAATTCAGGTCGGCATTTTCCCTGAATTGCCTATTCTCTTCCGCCGGGCATTTCTCCATGTGGTATCGGCTCATACGGGGACGGGGAGCGCCAGCGTCTATAGTCGGCAGTTTATTACCGACTGGGGCGCTCCGGCTGCCCTGGGGGTAATCTTGGCGATGGCTATCGGTGGCAGCGCCTGCTCCACTGCCGGAGGGTTTAAGGGCATCCGGATGGGTATATTGGCAAAAGCGCTCTGGCAGGATATCAAGAGATTGGTCTCCCCTGAATCGGCCATAGTGGTCCAAAAATTTCATCATATAAAAGATCGGGTGTTGGATAACGCACATGTTCGTTCTGCCGCGCTGATTGTGCTTCTCTATGTGCTGACTTACGCTATAGGAACAGCAGCCGGCGTATTTTGTGGTTATCCGGTGCTGGACGCTCTGTTTGATTCAGTCTCAGCCGGGGCTAATGTGGGACTTTCCTCGGGTGTGACTTCCCCCGCCATGCCAGCGGCGCTGAAGGTAGTCTATATAATAGAGATGTGGGCCGGACGTCTGGAATTTACTGCGATCCTGGTGCTTTTGGGAATGGGTTATGCGACTATCACAGGGAAATAAGGCGGCGGATACTATCCGCTAACAGTTAGGTCGGAGAATATACTTCTTTGCAAGAGATGGGAATTTTTACTGCTTGGCGAAAGCCGCCTACAATATTATGGGTAATGGCGCTTACTTTATGGGCCGCTCCTGTTTGGGCCAAGCCGGTGTTGGTGTCTGAGCTGATAGAACATGCCGGGCTCTACGACGGGAAGGCGGTTGAATTTCAGGGTGAGGCCCTGGGAGATAAGATGCCCAGAGGCGAGGGGGTGTGGGTAAACATCGCCGATAGCGACGGAGTGGGCTTAGGAATATGGCTGAAACCGGCGGATGCCGGGAAAATTACTATCCTGGGCTCGTATAAGTACCAGGGAGATAAAGTAGCCATCCAGGGAGTTTACCGCCGATCCTGTGAGTTTCATTGGGGTGAAACCGACCTGCATGCGACTTCCTGCGAAGTCATCCAGCCCGGTTATCCCACCAGACACAGGGTTCCCTTTACCCGGCTCTGGATATTGGGGTGGCTGTTTTTTATTACCGTGGTGTTGGTCGTGATATGGAGACGTATATTTAAACGCAAAGCAGAAGAGGCTCAATCGTTCTCTTAACCAACTCCTTGTTTTAATGCAAGCTGGTATTAGCGCTGAACAATCGAACCTTATGAAAAGCAGATATATTGTAGCGGCGGGTTTTTCTGGCGGATTACTGGCGCTGGCTTTCCCAAATTTTGACTTGGGTTGGCTGGCTTGGATAGCTTTGGCACCGCTATTTTGGGCTATCGAAGGTAAAACACCTAAGCAGGCCTTCTTTCTGGGGTGGCTGTCCGGCATTATATTTTATTTATCGACGATCTACTGGATTGCCTATACCCTGACTATCTATGGCCGTCTTCCCTGGGGTCTGGCAGTACCGATACTGCTATTGTTGGTTTTCTATTTGGGTTTGTATTTTGCTTTGTTCACAGCGGCGGCTGTGTTTATAAAAGTGCGTTTTCCCAGGTGTTGGCCGGTCTTGGCGGCGGTCTTATGGGTGGCGTTGGAGTATTTGCGGACATATCTTTTCACAGGCTTCCCTTGGGTCCTCTTAGGTTACTCTCAATATCGCTCGCTTCCGGTTATTCAGATAGCGGACATCACCGGGGTTTATGGGGTATCGGCATTGGCGCTTCTGGTTAACGCTACACTGGGATCTCTGTTAGTGTTTTGGCAAGACAAAACCCGGCGCAATTTTCACGGGGACAGGGCTTATCTGGTTCCAGTGGGATTAACAGCAGGCTGCCTTATCTTGATCTGCCTTAATTTTGTATATGGTTACAGTCAGATGAGGATTTTTTCGAACAATCTTACAGAGACTGCGGCTTCCTCTGAAAAGATTAAAGTAGCGGTGATGCAAGGAAATATTTCTCAGGAACATAAATGGGACCCGGCTTTTCAGGAACAAACCCTGGCGGTATATCGGAAGCTTTCTTTACAATCGCAGGGTTCAAGGCCGCAGCTCATGGTTTGGCCGGAATCAGCCATACCTTTTTTCTTCCAAATTGATCGACAATACCGGCCGCTGATGGAGCGACTGGTGGATGAGACCAACACTCCATTGCTGTTCGGCAGCCCCAGCTTTACACTTGAACAGGGGGCTCGTCGGCTGTATAATAGCGCCTATCTGCTTACCCCCCAAAAGCATATCACCGGCGTTTATCATAAGCTGCATTTAGTCCCTTTTGGTGAGTATGTACCTTTGCGGGCTATTTTGGGATCATTAGGAACACTGGTTGCTCAGGTAGGCGACTTCTCTACCGGTGATGGCTATACCTTATTCACTCTACCGATGGATAACGGCTCTAGCGCTAAGTTTGCCACCGTTATCTGTTTTGAGGTTATTTTCCCGGAGCTCACCCGGCGTTTTTTTGCCCGGGGAGCACAGTTTTTGATCACTATAACCAATGACGCCTGGTTTGGCCGGACATCGGCTCCTCTCCAACATTTTTCCGCCGCTGTTTTCCGGGCGGTAGAAAATAAGACTTATGTAATACGTGCCGCCAATACCGGGATTTCCGGTTTTATAGGGCCTCAGGGGCGGATCATTTCCCGGACGGAGCTGTTTGTTCCGGCGACGTTAACTGAGGAAATAGCTCTCACAAAGGGGAAAACCTTTTATGCCCGTCATGGAGACCTTTTTGCCCAACTAGCCTGTATCGTCAGTGTACTGGCCTTATCTCTGGGGTGGGTCAGGAGATAGTTAGATCAGGGACTTGGCATACCCAGGATACAAATAGACAGGCAACTTGGTATCCCGAATAATTCGGGATCATAAACACGCTCCCGCTGGTCGCTCGCTTTCATAGTGGGAGTTCTCGGTGATTTATATAAAAATTTTGTTTTTTGACCGTTATCTTATAACTACCTGTATTCAAATAACATCATAAATGTTTGCCGTGGATTTATGAATAATCAGGGGTATACGCTTAAATTAATTAGTAGGGCGGAACAAGGCGTAAGCCGGTTCCGCCTATCCTGGTGCGCATGTTATTGGCGGTTCCGCTTCGCTTGAACCGCCCTACTCCTCCTCTGTTTTGTTAAGGAGAAGCATACAATTATATATATTCGATCCATAACCTTAATTATTTACAAAATCGTGTACTAGTACAGCATCCATTTTTATTTGATGGGTTGATAAAGTCTTTTAGTCCTCTCTCCCCTGGGGGGAGAGAGTTAGAGTGAGGGGGAGAGGTTTTATTTATCAAAAACCCCCTCATCCTAACCTTCTCCCTTGGGGGCGAGGGGATGAGCCGGTAAATTCCTATCAGCTTAAATTAGGAGGGAATTATGTTTGAGGACTTAGTATCTAAAATTAAAGAGAGTTCAGATAAAGTACAGCGTGTGCGGGGGCATCTTTGACTTAGAGGCTAAAGAAAAGCGGCTTATAGAGCTCGAAACGCTCTCCTCCCAAGCCGATCTCTGGCAGAACGCGGAAAAAGCTAAAAAGATTTTGCTTGAGCAGGCTTCTGTTGCCGCTGAAATAAATCAGTGGAAAGAATTAAACCGGCAGTTCCTGGATTTTGAGGAGTTATTTGAGCTTTATTATCAGGAGAATGATGCAAAAGCGCTGGCGGAGTTGGCTTCCGAGGTAGCTTTCTGGGAAATTAAGTTGAACCGGATATGGTTGTCATCCCTGCTTGCCGGGGAACATGATAAACATAATGCCTTTATCACTATTCATCCCGGAGCCGGCGGAACGGAATCTCAGGATTGGGCGCAGATGTTGTTTAGAATGTACTTGCGATGGGCGGAGCAACAGAAATATAAGACGCAGCTAGTCGATCTTCTGCCGGGAGAAGAAGCCGGAATAAAGAGTGTAACTTTTATGGTTTCAGGCGACTATGCCTATGGATATCTGAAGGCGGAAGCCGGAGTACATAGATTGGTGCGCATCTCACCCTTTGATGCTAACCGAAGACGGCATACCTCGTTCGCCTCGGTATTCGTCTACCCTGAGGTAGAAGAAAATATTGATATAGAGATACGGCCTGACGACTTGCGGATAGACACTTTCCGCTCCAGCGGGGCTGGTGGTCAGCATGTAAACGTGACCGACTCAGCGGTCCGCATAGTGCATATTCCCACCGGAATTGTCGCCCAATGTCAAAATGAACGTTCCCAGCACCGAAACAGGGATATCGCCATGAATGTTCTGCGGGCGCGGCTCTATGAACATTACCAGAAGGAAAAGACGAAATACCTGACCGACCTCCAGTCCACTAAGAAGGAAATCGCCTGGGGAAGTCAGATTCGCTCTTATACATTTCAACCATATCAATTAGTGAAAGACCATCGTTCCGGATTGGAAGTGGGGGATGTACAGAAGGTAATGGATGGAGGGCTACAGCCTCTGATAGAGGCTTATTTACTGGCTGAGGCACAAAAATGATAAAGAAGTTTCTGTCCGTTCTTATGCTGATAACCGTTGTTGGGGCTTGTACTAAGGAGACGCCTTATGAGGCTAGTCGCCGGCATTATAAGGCAGGACTTACCTATGTCAGAGAACGCAATCTATCGAAGGCGATCTTAGCGTTCGATTATGCCACCCAGTTATATCCTGGATTTAATGAGCCATATTATCAATTAGGCTTAATCTATGCTGAGATGGGAGGAGTAGATAACGCCATAAAATATTTTACAATATTTCTTAGCAGGGAACCTGAGCATTCGGATACTAAACATCGTCTTTTGCGTCTTTATTACTTAAGCGGCAGAGCAGAAGAAACGATAGAAATAGCCGCCGATATTTTGACTGAGACCCCGGATCACTTAGAAACGCATCGGATGTTGGGGGATGTATATCTATTCAAACTTAAAGACCTGGATGCAGCTAAATTTCACTTCATGAAAGTACTCAAGGTCACCCCTGATGATCCGGAAATTTTCATGAAGTTAGCTCGAATAGCTTACCTGGAGGGGGATGCGGAGGGAGTTAATGATTGCTGCTGCCGTGTGCTAGCCATACAACCGAAAAATATAGAGCCTTACATGCTTTTGCTTAAGCTTTACAAAGATCGCGGGCAAAAAAGAGAACAGATCGGAATTTATGAGAAATTAATTGCATTAAGACCTAAGGAGTTAAAATACAGAATACGCTTAGCGGAACTATTATTCGAGTTTCAGGAGCTTGAGCAGGCCAAGGTTCAGGCTCAAGAAATTAAACGTAAAGACCCTACCGACCCTCTCTCCAGTTATATTTTGGGATATATTTATCTCCAGGAGCAAGACTATGACAGCGCCAAAGAAGAGTTTGAGGAGGCTCTTGCCGGTAAGTATAAATCAATCGAAAGTTTGATCAGCTTAGGTAAAATATACCGGAAACGGGAGCAGTGGGATGAAGCGTTAAAGACTTACTTTAATCTTTCCTTCACCAGACCCGA
>QIEW01000274.1 GCA_003230535.1 bacterium | reverse complement strand
ATGGCTGGTCTAAAGCTGGGGTTACTGCAAGTTTACACCGGCGACGGAAAGGGTAAAACCTCAGCCGCATTAGGTTTGGCCCTAAGAGCGGTAGGCTGGGGATTACGGGTGCTGATGGTGCAGTTTCTCAAATCCAGCGCCGCACATTCCGGGGAGGTGGAGGCCGCCAAAACTCTGGCCCCCAACTTGGCGCTGATGCGGTTGTCCCCTCATTCCTTCCTGGGCCCTATCCCGGATGAGATCTACCAAAAGACACGGAGCTTATACCGGGAGTATCTGGAAAAACTCCAGGAAACGATACAGCGGGCAGAGTATGACGTGTTTATCCTCGATGAGGCGCTGGTAGCCCTCAAACTGGGATTGGTAAATAAGCCGCAGTTACAAGCTTTGCTGGCGGCCAGACCGCCCCAAGTGGAAGTGGTGCTTACCGGCCGGGGCTGCCCTCAGTGGATTATTGACCTGGCAGACCTGGTTTCCGAAA
This sequence comes from bacterium, assembly GCA_003230535.1. Taxonomy (GTDB): domain Bacteria; phylum SZUA-182; class SZUA-182; order SZUA-191; family SZUA-191; genus SZUA-191. The sequence continues at coordinate 11,848 of QIEW01000274.1, read as the reverse complement.
TAAACCTAATTAAACACCCTTATCAGCAAGGCATACCTGCACGACCAGGTATCGAATACTAGTACAGCGTTTCAATAAAATATAGACAAATAATTGTGTCATTGCGAGGAGTGAGAGCGACGAAGCAATCCCTTGTTTTCCCGCGGCATATGAGATTGCTTCACTTCGTTCGCAATGACATTTAAACGTATGCTTTTTACTGAAACGTATTCCGATGTTCCGGCCTGTCCCCAGGCCGAAACCACTAGAGATGTGTGGTTTTCCAGACACTTTCGGCTTGAGAACCAGCCGAACAAGTAATATTAAATTGTAAATTGGTATGAGCCCGGATTATTCATAAATCCACGGTGAGCATTGTGTATTTGAAGACAGCTACTTACAAAATAACGGTCAAAAAACAAAGTTTTCATACCAATCACCGAAAACTCCCGCTATGGAAGCGACCAACTCCGAGCGTGTTTATGATCCCGAATTATTCGGGTGAGGAGCTTGCCATGAAAAATAGATTCATATTTATTTTATTAGTTATTTTTATTGGGACACTTGGTTGTGGAAATATTTTGCTTGTAGAAAATGGCGCTATCGCCGCTAAGACCTCTGCTGAACCCAAAGTGGCGACCCCAATCAAGACTGATGCCCCAAAAGTAACCTCACTACCCCTAAAAACAACTTCCCAAACCTCGCCTGCATCGGCTGCCATATCCCGGCTTACTTACCTCTACGGTGAGCGAGAGGCCGAGGTTAAGGGTTGTTTGCCGGCTTGGGGGTTGGTCACTCTAATTGAATTTGACGGAAAGAAAATCCTGTTTGATACCGGCGGGGACCGGGATATTCTAAAGAATAATATGGAGAAGGTCGGCGTAGACGCCGGTATCTTGGATTTGGTAGTCATCTCCCATCATCACTGGGAGATGACGGATGGATTATATTATCTGCTAGGATTAAAACCTTCCTTACCGATAATCGCCCCGGACTGGGTGATCGAACTATATGAACAAGAGCCGTGGAGTAAAAATTTCAGGCGAATGGAGAAAGTTGAACGGATTACTCCTAATATATTTCTGGTAAAATTACATAGCCGATCCAGACATGGCGGGCCATTCGGGATAGACGAGATACATGTTGTGCTCAAAACGTCTGAAGGGTTAGTGGTCCTCCAAGGGTGCGGCCACCCTGAAGTAGTTAATATAGTCCAAAAAAGCCAGGAAATTACCGGAGAACAAAAGGTATACCTGGTTACCGGAGGAACCAGATTGCTCGAACCCGGGAAGGCGGTGCAGAGGGGAGACGGGAGTTGGATGGGCATACCTTCCCATAACTATGACAACGACGAAATTCAAGACATAGCGGATAAACTAAAAGCTCTCGGAGTAGCATACATTGTCCCTACACATTGTACCGGAAATACGGCTGAAAAAATATTCGCCCAAACATTCGGTTCCAGATACATAAACCATAAGCTGGGCATGAAACTAGAAATTCCCCCACCAAAATAATGACCTCCCGCCAGAGGCGATATATTCATAGTCTGCTTGCCTCAGAAAAAGGCGCTATCTATAAGTCTACTTCCGGTAGAATAAAGGTGGCTTTATGTTATCCCAACACCTACCATGTGGGGATGTCCAACCTGGGCTTCCAGACTATCTATTATCTTCTAAACCAGCATCCCCGACTACTCTGTGAGCGGGTGTTCCTCCCGCCGTATGATCTGCTGCCGGATATCCCCTCCGGCTCGCTGGTGTCCTTAGAATCCCAAACTCCAGTATCACAGTTCGATTTGCTGGCATTTTCTATCTCCTTTGAAAATGATTATCCGCGAGCGCTCCAACTGCTGGTTCTGGCCGGGTTAGAGTTGGAGGCAGCCGAAAGACTCCGCTCTTCAGGCCGAAAACCTTTAGTAATCGCCGGCGGGATAGGCTGCTTCCCTAATCCCGAGCCACTGAGCCCGATAATGGATGCGTTTGTCCTGGGAGAAGGGGAAGAGACTTTGGGAGAGCTGATAGATGTTTTTTTAGCAGCTTATGGAAAAGAGCAGCGTCAACTATTGGAACATCTGGCCCGCATTCCGGGTATATATGTACCGGCAGCCTGGCAGCCCCGCTATAATAAAGATGGAACACTGGCCGAAATGGAGTCTGTCTGGGGGGCGCCGGCGCCCAGGCGCCGCCGGGTGACTGATTTGGATGCCTGGCCTACTGTCTCCAGGTTCCATACCCCAAATACAGAGTTTGGAGAGATGTATCTGGTGGAACTCTCCCGCGGTTGTGGGCGGGGGTGCCGCTTCTGTTTAGTGTCCACCGCCTATAAACCTTTCCGATGCCGATCACTGGAGGCTCTGCTTCCCTATATAAGAGAAGGGATAGCACAAGGCCGCCGGATTGGGCTTTTGGGAGCGGCGGTCTCAGATTATCCCCACATATCGGAACTCTGCCAAGCTATCCGGGAAATGGGAGGAAAACTTTCGGCAGCCTCTCTGAGGGCGGATACGGTCGAAGAGGCGCTGATTTCCGCCTTGGCGGAGAGTGGACATAAGACAGTAGCCTTGGCGCCGGAAGCTGGCTCTGAGCGGCTGCGTAAGATCATCAACAAAGGAATTACTGAAAGTGACGTTTTAGATGCGGTTTCCCTGTGTCTCAAATATAATATATTAAACATACGGCTTTATTTTATGTTGGGCCTCCCCGGCGAGGGAGAGGAGGATCTTCAGGCTCTGGTTGAGCTGGCTGAAAAAGTGAAAGCTATGATGCGGGGAAGGGCGGCCTCCATTGGCCGAATGGGACGATTGAGCGTTACCTTATCCCCTTTTGTCCCCAAACCCCTCACTCCCTGGCAACGGGTCGGGATGGAACCTCAAGAGAATCTGAAACGCAAGCTCAAGGCTCTGAATAAGGCGCTGGCGCCTTTCTCTAGCGTGAAGGCCGATTCAGTTGGACCAGCCTTTGCCCAGGCGCTGTTTTCCCGAGGTGACCGGCGGGTAGGGGAGCGCTTAATAAAATCTTTCAGGGAAGGCCGATCCTGGCGCAGGGAACTGCAACTGATGAAGCCTGCGCCGGACTTTTTTATCACCCGTGACAGACCTTCCGGCGAATGCCTCCCCTGGAAACACCTAATGACTTAAGGGGCTTGGAAATATCCAATATACCGTTTTAGGATGAATTCGTAATATTTTTTCTGTGGCGTCAAATTCAGGAAATCTGACACATCCTAAGCAGCAGTCAGGTCTGAGGACCTGACTGCACAAAAAGGGAAGTTAACCACCATATGATGGTTTCGTAAAAAGTCAAAAACGCCGATTTTTGTCATTGCGAGCGAAGCAATCTCAAATTTCATTACAAATCAATGGGATTGCTTCGGCGATAAACCCGCCTCGCAATGACATCCGGGACTTTTTACGAGTTTATCTATACTAAGGCACAAAAAAACCACAAACGGATGAACCCTTTAAAATGTTCTAAGTCACTTAGTTGCGTTCAAACAGATAACAAACTGGTGATAAGAGACAAATTATCTGGCAACATCTTTGGCGCAGCGGAAACCAATATTGTTTAGGCGGGTGGATGGTTTAGCGCCCCGTCTGGCGGCAGTTCTAAGGTTGAAGAAATCATCGCTCCAGGAACCGCCCCGCAGCGCCCGAAAAACGCCTTTTTTCGGCCCCCTGGGGTCATGATAAGGGCTGTTGGGGTAGTAAGTGGCATGGTAGTAATCCGCGCACCATTCCCAGACATTTCCCGCCATATCAAAAATACCGTAGACACTGATGCCCAGTTGGTATTTCCCTGCCCCGGTGGTGCAATTCAACTCTGACAGCCGGCTGTTAGCATATTCGGGTTGCCAGTTATTTCCCCAAGGATAAATAAAACCTTCCGTCCCCCGGGCGGCTTTCTCCCATTCCGCCTCAGTGGGCAGACGTTTACCGGCCCATCTGCAATAAGCTACCGCATCACTCCAGGAAACTCCTACTACCGGCTGCTGCTCCTTTCCAAAATCTTTCTCAAAGGGATAAGAGGTCACCCGGTGGCCGGTAGCCCTGAAAAATTCCCTGTATTCTGCATTAGTTGTTTCATGCCGGTCAATATAAAACGCTTTTAGATAGACTTTATGGGTAGGTCGCTCATCTTTACGGCTCTTACTGTTACCCATAATAAACACCCCTTCCGTAATAAGCACCATATCATCTGCGTCATATTTGTAGCGCAGCTCCGTCTTGAAGCTTAACGTCTCCCGCGAAGCCAGTTCCAATGTTCTCTGATAAGGTTCATAATTAGGCTTGACGACCACGATATTATAGTTTCCCGGGAACAGGGTCAAACTAAGGGGAGTACGCCCGCGACTTTCTTTGTTGATAATTACATCCGCTCCCTCCGGATCAGAAGCGATTTGTATCTTACCTCCCAGGCTCTCTAATGTATGGCAGCCGGTACACTCTTTATGATCCTGGATATGCGATGCTCCGCTGTGCCGCCTGCTTGATTTAGGGGTAAGTTTTGCCGAGACCACTTTTTGCTCCCCGGACTTTAACTCAATCTCTTTCGTCCAGAGCTCATGGCCTCGTAAGGATAGGCTGAGTTGGTGCGAGGTAGCCAATATTCCCCGGAGATACAACGGCGTCCTCCCTCTGGGCCTATTATCCAGGCTCACTTCCGCCCCGGTTGGCGAGCTTTTGACATTAATAAAACCCCTCTCCGCCTTCAGGGTAAACTTTACATCTTTAATCCGATTAGGCTCTACCACGATCTGTTCAGTAATATCACTATACCCATCTTTTTTTAATTGTATTATATGATTCCCTGGAGTAAGTTTAGACAAGAATGCCGGGCTGGCGCCATATAGCTTTCCGTCAATGATAATTTCGGCTGAGGATGGATTGGTCGAGATATATAATCCCCCCTTAGTTTGAGCTGTCACAACATCCGGACAGATCAAAGCGCCTAACAGCAACATTAAACAGACCGCCCTGATAAAAAAGTTCAGCCAATCCCCTCTCACAAGCAAAACACCCCCTTTTGCCTATTTCATCTATTAAAACAGCAAAACAGCGCTAGTACATCATTTTGTAAATAACTGAGTTTATAAAGTCTGTCATTCCTGGCTTGACCAGGAATGGCAGACCGATAAAAAACCTGTGGATTCCTGCTGAAGTTTATCCCTGCGAAGGCAGGGGCAGGAATGACAAAACAATACAGGATAAACTTAAAAACTTACAAAACGGTGTACTAGAGACATCTCCCCTTCTCCTGCTCATGATAAAATGTTATTAAGGCAGTATCGGCTCCACTGTCCGCAACAACAATACGGTTGCTTATAAGGTGGCCGCTTTACCCTCATAAGGAGAATCCATCACCCAAATGTTACCTTGAAAATTAAAGATAATTTTCCTCCCGTCCGGCGACCAATTTGGGCAGCTACCGGCTGCGACAAGCTTTTCTTTTTGTTTCCCATCCAGTTGAACCAACCAAATTCCATCTCCGGAATAAAGCAGCAACCGACCATCCGGAGAGATTGCCGGACTTTGGGCATTGGTCAAGAAAAGTTCTTGCGGCTTCCCCTGGATGATCTGCCACAGATCAAACTTCCATTGCCGGGGATCAAATCGCTCGAATATGAGAGCTAAACTTTTAGGTAACAGCCTGGGATTTAGGACTCTTTTTCCTGGTAGAATTTGTTTTCGGCTCCGCGTATTGAGGTCTATAGACCAGATCCCACCGTCAACATAAAAAAGCTGTTCCCCTTCCGGTGACCAGCTTGGGGATGAACCGGTTTCTACCAGCCGCTCCTTTTCTCCTCCCGCTATATTTATAATCCAGATCCCTGCATCAGCATAGGCCAGGGAAAGGCTGTCCGGCGACCAGACCGGCTGTTCTCCGGTCTTAGTGAGCTGACGCCGCTCTAAGCCTTTAGGGTCCGCTATCCAAATCCCACCGTCGACATAGGCTATATAGCGGCCGTCCGGCGACCAAGCCGGTTCTCTCCCAGGCCACAATCGCTCCATTACCAGCTCATCTCCGGATGCAGAGTAGGACACCGTCATCCTGGGCCCGGTTACAGTCTGACAACCGGCCAGCGCTACCCATAAAACAGCGCCTAGATATATTGCGCTACCGGAAGAAAAAACAGAGCTCCTTCCACCTTCTTTTATCCTATATAGTGAGTTTATTATAACTAGTTTCCCTCAATCTTGTAAACCCGATTAACTCTAAATATTTTGGAGGTTCTAAAGAATCTTTAGCCCGAATAATTCGGGATCATAAACACGCTCGGAGTTGGTCGCTTCCATAGGGGGAGTTTTCGGTAATTTGTATGAGCCATTTTGTTTTTTGACCGTTATTCTATAAGTAGCTGTATTTAGGTGGCGGCAGGTTCAGGAACCTGCCACTCATTCAGGCTGTCGGGTTTGAGAACCCGACAGCACATAAAAACTTATCTGCTTGTTTTAGAAGGTGCTGTCAGGTGTTACTACCTGACAGCCATCATACCATGATAACCTTTATTAGCAGGTGTCAGGAGGTAACTCCTGACACCACAACAGCAAATTGGACCTAAACCAGGAAATTCCTTGTTTTAATTATGATGGTTTCGTAAAAAGTCAAAAAGCACCGATTTTTGTCATTGCGAGCGAAGCGAAACAATCTCAAATTTCATTACAAATCAATGGGATTGCTTCGGCGATAAACCCGCCTCGCAATGACACCCGGGACTTTTTACGATTGCATCAATTATCATTTTTCCTGGAAGGCATCTTTGATAAGTTCTATATTAACTGATCGCCCCTCGGAAGAGAAGATAATGGCGACTACATCAAAACGGCAGGAGACCCCGTTCAATTTTTTATGATCTAAATAAATTTGGGCGATCCTCATTAACCGCCGCTGTTTTTTGCGGTTTATCGCCTCTTCAGGGTAACCGAACTCACAACCGCTTCGGGTTTTTACTTCCACAAAGGCTAATATATCCCGGTCGGCGGCAATAATATCCACCTCCCCCAAGGCGCAGCTATAGTTGGTTTCCAGGATTTTATACCCTTGCTTTTTTAAAAACCGGCTGGCTAGTTCTTCGCCCTGTCTACCAATTACCTGTGCATAACCCATATATAAAACTTTATAAAATGAATTGCGGGAATTAAAAACTAAACGATCCAACATGTTCTGGGTCTATTAAGGTACAAGAGCCGATCCGCTAACCACGCCAGGACCCGAATAATTCGGGACTTATAACACGCTCCCGTTGGTCGCTTCCATAGCGGGAGTTTTCGGTGATTTGTGTGCAAATTTTGTTTTTTGGCCGTTATTTTATAAGTAGCTGTATTCAAATAACATCATCAATATTCACCGTGGATTTATGAATAATCCGGGAGGACTAGCCCCACAAATCCGATGGTTGTCAGCCTGCCCAGTAACGATGCCGGAGATAGTCCTCCAGGATTTGCCGGTGATCAAAGGCTATTTCTTGAGGGAACGTCTCCGGTGTAAATATACTTGCTTCTAACGCATCATCGGCTCCTTGGGGGTATCCTGTGGCTGTAGCTGCAAATATGGTGGAGATGGTATGCTGGCGCGGGTCGCGATCAGGTTTTGAATAGGAATGTATCTGTCCTATAAGTTCCACCTCCAGGCCGGTCTCTTCTTTTGCTTCCCTGACAGCCGCTTCTTCCAATGTCTCGCCATAATCGACAAATCCTCCAGGGAGAGCCCACCCCGGAGGCGGATTCTTACGCTTAATAAGCACAATTCCATTTCGGTCAGAGCCTGCTTTGCACTCTATAATAATATCCACCGTCGGGACGGGATTCCGAAAAATTTCCCGGTCTGCCCCACAGTTAGGACATTTAAGGTGCGTTTTCATTTTCATCCTTCTGGACCCGAATAATTCGGGATCACAAATATGCTCGGAGTTGGTCGCTTCCATAGCGGGAGTTTTCGGTAATTTGTATAAGCCATTTTGTTTTTTGACCGTTATTTTATAACTGGCTGTATTTAAATAACATCACCACTGTTTGCCTTGTATTTATGAATAATCAGGGTGGATGGGCAATTCCCCCAGACGCAGAATTACCGGTCGATAGTCCTCTTCCCGCAGATGCTTGCTATGCCAATGCACCGCTCCATAGCCTAACACCAGACCTAAAAGGGCGGCGGCAGCCACCCATTCCTCCTCCAGCGAGGGAACAAGGAGCTTGATCAAAATAACCCCGCTGAAAATCCCCGCCAAAGGGATCATGTAAAGCCAAAATGAGGCGGAAAGTAAAGCCTTCTCCCGAATACCGATTACTACCGGTTGTCCTGCTTTAGCATCCAGAAGATTTTTAGCCTCAATCACGCGCTCGGTCTTCCCGGTAAACGAATAGCAAACCTTTGCACAAGCGCAACTGTGGCAGGCGGAACTCTGGGTAACTTTCACCCTTGCCGCGGCATGATCAAGGTTTTCTATTACTATCCCTTGCTCTTCAATCATATAAGCTCACAATTTATTGAAAAGACTTTATTGTACGTTCCAGCCCCACCTCCAAAGTAACCGACGGACGATAGTCCATTAACTCTTTAGCCTTGGAAATACTGGCTAGAGAATGGCGCACATCCCCTTCCCGCGGGGGAACATAAACAGGTTCCGTATCAACGTTAATTAACCGGCATAACTGCTCATATAGTTGATTAAGGGTAATGCGTTGATTAGTGGCGATATTCAAGATTTCTCCCGCTACATTCGGGGAAGCGGCCGCCAGAACATTAGCCTCCACCACATTCCTGATGTAAGTAAAATCCCGGGATTGTTCTCCATCCCCAAAGATTGTTGGCCGCTGTCCTGTGAGCAACTTAGTGATAAATATAGGGATGACCGCCGCATACTGCGAGGCGGGGTCTTGGCGGGAGCCGAAGACATTAAAGTAGCGAAGGCTGACTGTTTCCAGGCCGTATAATTGGTAGAAATTTTTACTATAGAGCTCGCCGGCAACCTTGCTGACGGCATATGGGGACAAGGGGGTATAGGGCATCTCTTCCGTTTTGGGGAGAGTAGGCGTGTTGCCGTATACCGAGGAAGATGAGGCGAAGACTACTCTCTTCGCTCCCATATCCCGGGCGGCCAGCAGTATATTGAGCGTCCCCACCTCGTTAACTGCCTGAGAGGATAAAGGATCGGCAATCGAGCGGGGAACCGAGGGGAGAGCCGCCTGGTGGAAAATAAGCTCTATCCCTTTTACCGCTTCCCTCACTGTCTCCATGTTGCGAAGGTCACCTTCTATTAGTTCAATATGATCCATAACCTGGATTAAGTTTTCCCGCTTGCCGGTTGAGAAATTGTCTAACACACGAACATTATGACCGGCAGACAAGAGATTACGCACCAGATGAGAACCAATAAACCCGCCCCCGCCGGTAACTAAACAGTTTGACATTTAACCTCCTTGTTTGGTAACCCGAATAATTCTATAATAGGGATTATAAACACGCTCGGAGCTGGCCGCTTCCATAGCGAGAGTTTTCCGGTAATTTGTATGAAAAGTATGAAAAATTTGTTTTTTGACCGTTATTCTATAAGTAGCTGTATCCAAATAACATCATTAATGTTTACCGCAGATTTATGAATAAGCCGGGGTAATTACTCCCGTAATAAAACAGTTTTGTAACACGTTTTACTTTCATTGTCAATTGAGCATCAGCCTGAGGCAGGAACAGGGGGAAACATCGAAAATCCCCCCTGGCCCCCCTTTATTAAAGGGGGGAACCCTTTGTCTCCCTCTTCGGAAAAGGGGGATTAAGGGGGATTTTTCAACAGGGCGCCGCTGCCCTCCGATGTTTCGGCTTGTCTCAAGCCGAAACTACTAAAGGGGCACGCTACCCTTAAAAACCTTTCGGCTTGAGACAAGCCGAAAGATCAGACATACTAAAGATCAGACATACTAAAGATCAGACATACTAAAGTTGACACAACACTAGTTTTGCAAGAGGCTCCTTAGATACCGATTATGCTTATATCCCCGCCAAAAAATAGTCCATAAGCCGCCAACCTTGCTCCCAGATATGCGGGGACAGCTTGGCTTCCTCCTCGGAAAATCTGCGCTCCGGTTTATCTACCGTCTCTCCTGCCTCCCTGGATGAACAGATGGCTACCGGAACCGGCTCTCGGGAATGTGTTCTCAACTCAATCGGTGTGGAATGATCAGGCAACGCCATTATCTTATACTCACCAAATCTAGGCATCCCCTTCCGAATAGTACCCACTACCAGATGGTCAAAATTCTCTATGGCTTGGATTTTCGCAGACAGATCCCCATTATGGCCGGCCTCGTCCGGGGCCTCCACATGCAGGTAGACCAGGTCTTGATCTTCCAACTCCCGCAAAGCATATTCAGCCTTACCCAGATAGTTCGTATCCAGATATCCGGTGGCCCCGGGAACAGATACCACCCGGAATCCAATCAGCTTGCCGATCCCCTTCAAAAGATCCACGGCGCTGATCATTGAGCCGCTCAAACCATGGAGCTGCTGAAAGCTCTCCAGCCTTGGCGCATCCCCCGCGCCCCACAGCCAGATACCATTGGCGGGAAGTTTTCCGGCTTGCTTGCGGCGCTGGTTGACAGGATGATTCTCCAGGATACCTCTTGCCGCCTCCATCAGCCGGTGCAGCTTATTTGTCCCATAATCAGCGGGCAGGTAGTTCCTGATAGGCTGACCCATTATATCATGAGGCGGTGTGCAGGACACTCTGTTCGGCGCTTCCTCTCCAGGGATATCTGACCAAATCATAATATGCCGGTAGCTGGCCCCAACGTGGAAATGAAGATCATTACCACCTAACCTCCGCTCCAACTCTAAGATCAGCTCCCGCGCTTCGTCCGTACCGATATGACCGGCGCTGAAGTCCACCATTACCTCTTGACCATCCGTACCGGCGCCTAAATTAACCAGATTACAACGATACGCTATCTCCCCAGCGGATAGCTCCAAGCCCAGGTTTGCGGCTTCCAGCGGCGCCCGGCCGGTGTATACCTCATGCGGATCATATCCCAGGATCGTCATATTGGCGATATCCGAGCCGGCAGGTAATTCAGGCGACAAGGTTCTTACCAAATCCAAGGTTCCGATGCCGGCCAGGGCATCCAAATTCGGCGTCTGCGCCACCTCCAGGGGCGTGCGACCGCCTAGCTCCGCTATGGGCCGATCCGCCATTCCATCCCCAATCAGAATTACATATTTCATTGGCGCCTACCCGCCTATCACCTATTGTTATCCACGGCTTAGAAGATGCGGCTTGTTGTATAGCTGTCTAAGTGAGTGTAAATAATTAACTCATCACTTTTATAGATGTTTCGGCCTGTCCCCAGGCCGAAACCCAACAGGGTGTCGCTGCCCTTAGCGCTTTCGGCTTGAGACAAGCCAAAAGATCGGACACGGTTTAGAAGATGCTGCTTCGTATAGAAAGTCTAAGTAACTACCGTTCTAATCCATAAGCCTATATAATGAGTTATTACGATAACCACCAGCGCAATCAGTACATGTTCGGTAATTACCTTCCAATATTTTACTTTTTGCTCTTTGGCAATATAGTAACTAAAAATCCCCAGCAAAGATAAGCCCCAAAAAATACTCACAATAACCGCGGTTGAGAGAGTAAACAACAGAACGGGAACGACGAACGACAAGGCAAAAATAAACTTAAATAAAAAAGTAGCCACCGTCGATTCCCAAATCTCTTTTGTGGTGTGATTATTTTCCGACTCTTCAGAAATATGGATGCCTAAGGCGTCCGAAAATGCGTCGGCAAATGCTATCGTCAGAATACCAGCCATCACCACCATCTCCGATTGAGTACCGGAATATAACCCGACCATCAACCCCAAGGTAGTAATGATCGC
>QIEW01000345.1 GCA_003230535.1 bacterium | reverse complement strand
AGGAATCGATCTGCTAGCATTACATAAGCTATCCAACCTTCCGTAAAATATGAAAACTAAAAAACATTTTTCCAGTAACGATCAAACTTTGTAGAAACATTTTCGGTCGGCCTAGCGTTATGTCAACTGGCAATTGACGGATTCGATTTTTATTTCCCTCTCAGTCCTCTCCCCCAGAGGAGAGGAAGCTTAATAATACCTTCTTCCCTGGGGGAGAAGGTCAGGATGAGGGGGGGTAAGCAATCGGTGAATTTACGACATATCAATGTTAACATGCTAGTGTTTGGTGATCTCACCAGACACAGGAATCTTTTGGTAGTCTTGGGAGAAGATCGGCTGGTCGGCTTCTACAGGGTCAGATTTTATAATATTTTGTTCTAACGCCGGGACAAGCGCCACTGAGAGCACGTCATCCATGTGATCTACTGATACGATTTTCATGGCGCGGCAGACTTTTTTCGGAATATCTTTTAAGTCCTTCTCGTTTTGGCGGGGAATGAGTACCGTGGAAATCTCAGCCCGATGGGCCGCTAATATCTTCTCCTTCAGGCCGCCAATAGGAAGCACGCGTCCTCGGAGGGTAATCTCTCCGGTCATAGCTACATCTTTGCGTACCGCCCGTTCAGTCAAAGCTGAGGCCAAAGCGGTGGCCATAGTTATTCCCGCGGATGGGCCGTCCTTAGGGATGGCGCCTTCAGGCACATGGACATGAATATCCTGCCGCCGATAAAAACCGCTCTGTAACCCCAGTTCCTTAGACTTGGAGCGGATGTAACTAAGAGCCGCCTGGGCTGATTCTTTCATAACATCTCCCAGTTGGCCGGTAAGGATCAGATTGCCCCGACCTTCCATAACAATCACTTCAATCGCCAAAATATCGCCGCCCACCTCCGTCCACGCCAAGCCGGTTGCCAACCCCACCCGCTCTTTTTCTTCCACCTTGTACGGCAGGTATCTGGCCGGCCCTAGAAACCTGTGCATATTCCTCGCAATAACAACTTCCTGGTACCGTTTTCCTTCCTGGACAATCCTCTTGGCTACTTTGCGGCAGATATTGGCTATCTCACGCTCAAGGTTTCTAACACCGGCTTCCCGCGTATATCTACGAACAAGATGACTTAAGCTGCCACTGGAAAACTTCAGGTTGTTCGATTTCAAACCATGAGCTTTAATTACCTTGGGGACAAGGAATTGCTCCGCAATGCGCACCTTTTCCTCTTCGGTATATCCAGGTAGTGAAATAACCTCCATCCGGTCTTTCAGCGGCTGAGGAATCCGATGTATTACGTTAGCTGTGGTAATAAACATCACCTCGGACAGATCGAAATCTACCTCAAGATAATGGTCGCTAAAAGCATTATTCTGCTCCGGATCAAGCACCTCTAACAGGGCCGCCGAAGGGTCTCCCCGAAAATCCGTACTCATTTTATCTATTTCATCCAACAGAAACACCGGATTCTTGGACTTTCCTTTTCGCATACTCTGGATAATCCGACCGGGAAGCGAGCCAATGTATGTTCGGCGATGGCCGCGAATCTCAGCCTCATCGCGCACCCCCCCTAATGAAAGCCGCACAAACTTCCGCCCCATAGCCCGGGCAATGGATTTGGAAAGCGAGGTTTTTCCCACTCCAGGAGGCCCCACGAAGCATAAGATCGGCCCTTTTATTTTGTCTTTGACCAGGCGCCGAACCGCCAGATACTCGATAATGCGTTCCTTAATTTTTTCTAATCCGTAGTGGTCTTCGTCTAAAATTCTTTCGGCTTTTTTTATGACTAATTTATCACGGGTGCGTTTACTCCAAGGGAGGGATACCAACCAATCAATGTAGGTCATCACCACCGTCCCCTCAGCCGACATCGGCGGCATATGCTCCAGCCGATTAAGCTCCTTGACGGCTTTCTCTTCCGCTTCAGGGGGCATCCCGGCATCCTTAACTTTCTGACGCAGTTTTATTATCTCAGTCTTAGGGTCGTCTTTAGCCCCCAGCTCTTTCTGAATAGCTTTCATCTGCTCATTCAGATAATATTCCTTCTGAGATTTCTCTATCTGATTTCGGACCCGGCCCCGAATGCGTCTCTCAATTTTTAGAATCTCAATCTCGGCGTCTAAAATTTGCACCAAAATCTGAAGCCGTTCCTGAGGGGCTACTATTTCCAGAAGACGCTGTTTGTCAGTTATCTTAATTGCCATATGGGTAGAAACTATATCGGCCAAGCGATCAGGGTCTTCCGTATTAGCCACCGTAACAACAGTTTCGGGGGGGAGCTTTGGGCTTAGCTTTACATATTCCTCAAATTTGCTGTTTACCGCCCGCATTAATGCCTCTATCTCAGGAGTTACTTCCGGCTCAGGAGCAATCTCCCGCACCTCCGCTTCAAAATAATCGTCCGCATCATCACAGAAACGCACTATCTTAGCTCGATACAGACCCTCTACCAGCGCCTTCACTGTTCCATCCGGCAATCTCAATATCTGTAACACCTCTGAGACCACCCCCACCTCATGGATATCTGAAGGATTTGGCGCGTCATCTTTGGCGTCCTTCTGAGTAACCAGCAGGATAATGTTCTGGCGCTCTTCGGCAAGATCAAGAGCTCGGACGGATTTCCCCCGTCCTACAAATAGCGGAACAATCATCCGGGGAAACATTGTGATATCCCGCAAAGGAAGTAAAGGCAACAGTTTGGTCGACTTCTGTTTTGTCTTACTTAAAAACATAATACTCCATCATCTCCAATAATTTCTTGTATTGATTTAAATCGGAGCCTGGTTTCACTCATCTCCTACGACGCTTTCTCATGAACTAAAATAGGCTGCTCCCTGCGTAAGATCGCTTCTTTACTGATGATACATTCACTGACAGTGGGCATGGAAGGAAGCTCATACATAATATCCAGCATTACTTCTTCTAAAACGGAGCGCAACCCTCTGGCCCCGGTGCCTAATTGTTGGGCTTCCCGGGCTATAGCCTTGAGTGCATCGGCGGTGAATACGAGTTTTACTTGTTCGAGTTCGAACATCTTCTGGTATTGGCGAATAATAGCATTTTTAGGCTCCTTCAATATTCTCACCAGCATTTTTTCATCCAGTTCTTCCAGGGTGGCCATCACTGGAACCCGGCCGATAAACTCCGGTATAAGGCCATACTTCAGTAAGTCTCCAGGTTGAATCTGTTGTAACAATGCCTTGGAAGACTTGTGTTCTTGTCTCCCTGCCTCGACTCCAAATCCAATATTCTGCTGGCCGAGACGCTGCGCAATAATATTTTCTATCCCATGGAACGCTCCCCCGCAGATAAATAGAATATTACTGGTATCTACCTGGATATACTCCTGGTGAGGATGTTTCCGGCCCCCTTGGGGAGGCACGTTGGCTATTGTGCCCTCAATTAGTTTAAGAAGCGCCTGCTGAACACCTTCTCCGGAGACGTCCCGGGTAATGGAAGGGCTATCCGTTTTGCGGCTTATTTTATCAATCTCGTCAATATAGACAATTCCCCGTTCAGCTCTTCCTACATCACAACCTGCCGTTTGAAGCAATTTTAGAATAATATTCTCCACATCCTCACCGACATAGCCGGCTTCCGTCAGTGCAGTAGCATCTACAATAGTAAAAGGCACATGGAGGATGCGGGCAAGTGTCTGAGCCAACAAGGTTTTTCCCGATCCTGTGGGACCGATAAGCAGGATGTTGCTCTTTTGTAATTCTATATCATCGGGGTCAAGCTGGGCCCCTATCCTTTTATAGTGATTATGAACGGCCACCGCCAGGATCTTTTTGGCCCGCTCCTGACCGATGACATGATGGTTTAGAATCTGTTTTATTTCATGGGGTTTGGGCAGCCTCTTCGCTTTACCGCTTCGAACTGCTTTGGGGGTCATCCCCCCTTCCTCTTCAATAATATCAATACAGAGACTCACACATTCATTACAAATGTAAGCCATCGGGCCGGCAATAAGCTTCCCGACTTCATGCTGAGCCTTACCACAAAAGGAACATCTCAACATGCTTCTAGCCATACGAAACTATCTCCATTAGTATATTAATTTTTAGATTTGCGGCCAAACCGCTTGTCCTTCGCCAGAATCTCATCAATGATGCCGTATTCTTTGGCCTCTTCCGGCGACATAAAGAAATCACGGTCCGTATCAGCCTCGATTTTCCCCAACTTCTGACCGGTATGTTGCGCTAAGAGATGATTTATCAGATCGCGCGCCTTAAGGATTTCTTTGGCCTGGATATCTATATCCTTAGCCTGCCCCTGAAACCCTCCTAATGGCTGATGGATTAATACCCGGGAATGGGGTAAGGCATAGCGCTTACCGGCTGTTCCGGCCGCAAGCAGCACCGCTCCCATACTAGCAGCCTGGCCGATGCAAATAGTGCACACATCAGGCTTAATATATTGCATGGTGTCGTAAATAGCTAACCCCGAGCTGATTATTCCCCCCGGACTATTAACATAAAGATAGATATCCTTCTCCGGATCTTCCGCCTCCAAAAAGAGAAGCTGGGCAATAATAAGATTAGATATGATATCCTCAATAGGATATCCGATAAATATAATCCGGTCTTTGAGCAGCCGGGAATAAATGTCAAATGCCCGCTCCCCCCGGTTAGTCTCCTCGATTACAATCGGTACCAACGTCATATAACTATCCTCAAACCTCCTGTAATGGGTTTAAAATATAAAATAACTTTTAACCCTGTGACAATCCACTCTCCAGATATGATAACCTAGATTACTATCAGCCGCCGCTTAATTACGAACCCCCCCGTCCTCACCCTGGTGCGAGAGGTGGGAGTTGAACCCACACAGGTTACCCCACAGGATCCTAAGTCCTGCGCGTCTGCCAATTCCGCCACTCTCGCGGGATATGGTGAGCCGTGGAGGAATCGAACCTCCAACCTACTGATTAAGAGTCAGTTGCTCTGCCAGTTGAGCTAACGGCCCGCCTAGCTCACTTATGATACGAATCTAATTCCTAATTTATTTCTTCTGTTAGCTTTTTTAGTTTGGTTTTCAATATTTCATTTTCTACTTTAAGCCAAGTGTCTTGGGCTAAATTGTCAAACCTTCCCTCGAGGTTGCTTAATCTTTGAAATATTTCTAATTCGTCCTTTTCTATTTTGGAAATTTTTATCGTTAGTCTCTTATTATCATCAATTAAAAAATTTAGTTTCGCCTTTAGCTCTGCTATTTCCTCGCCCATACCAATCAGGATGAGGCTCTTTATTTCTTCCTTAAGTTTACCTGTGATGGACATATTTTGCTATTTCTTTATCTATTTCCTCAATCTCTTGCCAGAATTCAGCTCTTTCCTTAATTAAGACATCCATTTTTTTGTTAGCATCTGCTAATTTATTTTTCAATTCTGCAACACACTCTTTGATAAAATTAAGCAGTTCTATTAAATCCGCTTCTGATATATCAGCCTCTTTGGCAAAATCTAACTCAGTCAATGCCTTAGTTGACATCTGTCATCACCCCGTTTTTTGGCATACCCGACAAAAACTCAAACCTGCGGATTTGAAGGACACTGTCCAAACACGCTGCATCCCACGTGCCCGCTAAGGTCTTGGGGTGAGTGAAGGGACTTGAACCCTCAGCCTCTGGATCCACAGTCCAGCGCTCTAACCAATTGAGCTACACCCACCATGATTGATTTATTCTACCTATAAAAATTATATTAATCAAGCGGAGAATGTCTTAAAACAACAGTATATGGTTTAAAACAAAAATATACCGTTACCATTAACGATCATTCAACAGAAGGCTTATCCGTTTCGGGCGGCAAACACGCACTTTCTATATATAAAAATAGACCTGGGTCATCCTTCCCCGAAAGCAGCCGCTTTCTTAAAACTCAGCAGCTGAAGCGTCCCCCCAGCCGGCAGCGATTTTTCAATATTTTCAAACCCTAAGCTGGCTAAAAGGCCGCTCAAGTCTAAATTTATCAAAGGGCGAGCCTGCCTGCGTTCTGCCAGGAAGAGAAATAAAAACATAACCGCCCGACGGAAACCATCCGGCAAATGATAATCCATAATGACCCCCCGGCCTCCGGGAACCAGCAGCCGTTTGGCTTCCTCCAAGACATTCCGAATAATCTCCAGGTTAGGTTGCTCATGGAGGGCAAGGGAGATAATCAATTTTTGGAAATGACCATCCGGATAAGGCGCTTCTGTGATATTGGCTTGGATAAACTCCGCCTTTATCTTATGGGCTGCGGCCTTTTTCCGTGCCATATCAAGCATCCGCTCAGCCATATCAACACCCGCCACCGCAGCTCCCTGACAACCGGCCATTACGCTTAAAGTAGCCGTCCCGCACCCCAACTCTACCAGCCTATCTCCCGGTTGTATCAGTAGTCTGTTCAAAGCTAAGCGGCGGATTTCCTCCTCTCCGCCTACCAGCCGGGCCGCCAGCCGCACACTTGTATCATAGACCGGGGCGATTAAATTACAAACTCTTCTATGATCGAACAGTTTTGCCATGTGTCATTTCAGATGAAGCTTAATGCAATCGTAAAAAGTCCCGGGTGTCATTGCGGGGCGGGTTTATCGCCGAAGCAATCCCATTGATTTGTAATGAAATTTGAGATTGCTTC
>QIEW01000028.1 GCA_003230535.1 bacterium | reverse complement strand
ACTAATATGATCCGTAACCCTGCTACCATCCGCTAATACCGCACTTGTTCGAGCCATATTTACGATCCTCAACTGTTTTATTGTGATAACAGTAGTATAGCATAAATATTAGCTTAAGTGAACCGTATTGGGTTTAGGTGGGGTAATAGTGGATAGCGACGTGCAAATAAGCTTCACGGCGAATCGACACATCGCAGTTAGCCTCTTGGGAAGTAACTCTGTGGAAATCTAGTTCAAGAACGTCTACTTTGCTGAGGAATTCTGCAAGGCAAACGGCCTTGTTTCGGAGTATGCAAAAAGTGGCAAACAAGAAGAGCTGAATTTTTCACAATTACCTATGGAAGAAATTATCGGCTATTTACACAACGACAATCCCAATGTACGAATAGAGGCAATTACTTCATTAGCCTTTCTTGAACGGAACGCTCATCTCCGAAGACGGTATCCCAGTGTACGAATAGAGACAATTACTTCATTAGCTGTAAAAGGTGCCATTAATACGTTTCCTATACTAATTGGTATGCTCGATGATAAAGATCAAATGGTTCGTTTGCGTGCAACTGAAGCCCTGTATTTGTTAGGTAAACTGGATTCGGAAGAGGAAGTAAATTTTGGAGAGGATAAGAATAAATGGCAGGAGAGTGGTGGGATAATAAAAACAAACCAAAAGATAAAATTAGCAATGACGAAAGCTATTTAGACGAAAGCTATTTAGAAGATGAATCGAAAACATTTGATAGTGTCCCATCCATAAAAGCTAGCTATACAATTGTAGAATCATTTGACGAAATAAGGAGCCTCTTTATGCAAAAGTTGGTTATGCTTTTCACTGTTAGAGGTGAAAAAAATAAAGAATCAGAGCGGAATATGTTGAATCAGTTTGAGAAAATAATTCTGCCGTCCATCAGTGCAATGATAAACAAATAAATGTGGATATTGCAATTTGCTGGTCTAATATTGGAGGAACATTTAATTACCCGGATTTGGCAAAATACCTCCAGAGGAAAAACCTAAGAGGTTGGGGTTTGTATCTATTTAAGAATGGCGAATTGGTGATATATAAGTTGCTCGGGAGATTACTTGTTCCCGTTGCTGAGAACGAGTATATTTTGAGCGCTGAGGAAATACTAATGGAGTGTCATAAAAAAAACATATTAACTTAGGGGTGCATACCCTCAACAGCAGATAACCTTTCCGATCTTTCGGCTGGTTCTCAAGCCGAAAGCGCTAAGAGTAGCGGCGCCCTGTGGAGTTTCGGCCTGAGACAGGCCGAAACATCTACATGTTTGATTGCAACTTGGTATCAAAATAGAGATTACTTCGTTACGCTCGCAATGACGTGACCTTATTTGAGGAACGCTATACTTAATTAGACGTCCCGGGTCGTTTTATTACCTGTTTATTTCGGTCCGGATACTGTGGGCGAGGTTTTGGGCGAGGGGGAGGAGTTCTTCCTGGGCTGAACATTCTCTAATCCAGTCGTTTGGCTCGGGGGTTTCTACTCGGTCACAACCATTTATTCTGGTAATAAATTTACGTTTAAATCTATCCAATAATCTGGCGAGGGCTCTCTTGCGCTGCGCGATATTGGAATTGGACTGGGCGATATTTAAACTGTTTTGAAACTGACCCAGAAGTTTATGTAAAGTCTCTTTTTGGGTACAGACATCAAATACATCGCAATTCATTTCCATAAGAGCTTTTTCTAAGGTTTCGATGCCGATTGAATCCTGACCGTCACAATTTTGGTCTTTTCCGTCATTATAAATTTCCCGCGCTCCGGGATGTATCCGGGGATTACGATCATTGCAATCTTTCCCGCCATATTTTATGGAGATATACCCATCTCTATCTGCATCCTGGAGGGCTCCCCCAAATTCATAAGCGCCAATATCTATGCCGTCTCCCTGATGTCGGGCTTTTCCGGTTAAATCATGGGTGGGCACATTCTTCTTCACCCCCTTGTCTATACAGGGAGAGGAGGCTAATAGTCGAAAATCACCTGCTTTGGGATTTACAAACCGTGGATTGAGAAAGAAATTCCTATGTTTCTTTAATCCGCCTACCAAACAGTGAGTTATATCCAGGTTCCCAAAGGTCAGCAGATCCTCTCTCCCGTTATCACAGAAGATGTTGTTTCTTACTTTACCTTTGAGGTAGTAGGCGGCCACTCCGTCAGCTACTCCTGATGCGCTGCTGTTGGCCACAACGGTGTTATTAATAATGAGGCTGTCAGGCAGGAAATCAGCGGCGTAAATACCTCCCCCAATAGTAGAAGAATTGTAAGCAATAAGATTGTTAGCCAACCTCCCCGAATAATCTAATGCATAAATTCCGCCGCCGCCCCCTTTTAATGTCCGGTTTTCTTGTATTATATTACTTTCTATCTTTCCTTTGTAACCATCAAAATAAAATCCGCCGCCATTTTTTAAAGCTTGGTTCTCTATAATTTTGTTTCCGGATATGTTACCGGAACCCTTTGCCTTGCCGCTACAGTAAACCCCTGCTCCCGATCTGGCCCGGTTACGGGAGATAAAATTACGCCGGATAATGGCGGTAGAATCTTTGAACCAAATACCTCCCCCATCCTCCTGAGCCAGGTTACTGACTATGGTGTTTGCCTCTATTACGCCCTGGAAATTCTGAGCGTGAATGCCGGCGCCGTCTTTAGCTGTATTTTCTTTAATATAGCAATTTTTTATCGTTAAATCTGAGTTGGAGCAGGTTATCCCCCCTCCATAAGCGTTGTTGCCATTAGTAATGGTAACGCCGTCCAACACGGCTCCGAAACTATTATCTGCGAGCACTACCGACCCCGCTTGAGCCCCATCCAGGATTGTTAAATTGATTTTCCAATCCCGCTCCCCGCCGCCGGCAGGATAACCCCCTTCGAGGGTGATCCCGGAGTTAATATTATGGGGCCCCAGATAAATTCCCGCTGCTACTGCTATTACATCTCCGGGTTCAGTTAATTCCATAGCCGACAGGATAGTAAGCTTGGCTTCTTCCCAGCTTAATCCACTATTGTAGTTATCTCCATGCTCTTGATCTACAAAGTACTTTTGAGCCCACGCATTGGTATAGAATAAGACAATAAATAACCCTGCACCAGCCAGGATAATAAGATTATCGCCTAAAAATTTTAATATTTTTTTCATGATTTTGGAGTTCTCTTGCACCGGAAAGGTCTCACCTTCATAAGCGTTGGTGTTCACGCAGGCGGGGATATGACAAGCCCGCCCGCCAAAAATGCGTAAACATGCTATGTTTAATTTTACGGCGAGGCCGAGATATTAGATTGGCATTCCGGACTGGTAAGCTCCGGAGGGACATCACTAATATAGCCGATACATTTAGTGGGGCATTTTTTTACGCATGTTCCGCAGACATTGCATATATTTGGATCAATCGCCGCTAAGAACTTCTCTAAAGTAATCGCCTTCTCAGGACAAACCTTCTTGCACAGTCCACAGCCCAGACAACCCGCCCGGCAGAGCTTTCTGACAATCGGGCCCTTATCCTGGGAATGACACAACACTTTAACCTGTTGAGATGCAGGCACCAGCTCTAACACCGACTTCGGACATACGGCCAAGCACTTGCCACAGCCTATGCAAAGCTCCCGATCAATTTGTACCAATCCCGAAGAAAGGTCATTACTTATCGCATCCACCGGGCACACCCGGATACAAGAGCCTAATCCCAGGCAGCCAAACCGACAGCTTTTATCCCCTCCAGCCAATAGATAGCCCGCCTGACAATCGCCTATCCCCAAATACTTATACTTGGCCTGAGCCACTCCCTCTCCCCCCAGACAAACCAGTTGGGCCACCACTTTCTCCCGAAGCTCAACATCTATTCCCAGGAGATGCGCTATAGCTGTAGCTACAGATTCTCCCCCGGCTAAACAGCCTGAAGGCGGAGCTTCTTCCGAAATTACCGCCTCCGCAAAAGCCCGACAGCCCACATAGCCGCAGGCCCCGCAGTTTGCCCCAGGCAGCGCTCTTTCCAGCTCATCTATTTTCGGGTCAGTCTCCACCGCAAACTTCTGGGAGGCCACTCCCAGCCCCAAGCTGGAGACCAATCCTATACCGCCTACTACTAATATTGCCTCTAACATAAATCTCCCTCTTTTATTTTCTTACAGAAAAGTATACCAGGATTCACTGACAATGGCTTGATTTATATTTTTATACCAGATAAAATGGCAAACTACAATATGCCGTCGCATATAAACAGGTCAAGGGAAGAGTTTCACGGCCCGGGGCTGTTCATTTCTATTTGATACCGCTATACTCCAAAACATTATGTCTGTTTAGACTATTTTGTCATTCATTTGACATTTGATATTTCTCTATGGTCGGCAAGGTATAATTCAGGGTTAATAAAGAACTATGAGGTACTTGCAAAAGTCTGAAAATGTCATTCCCGAGCGCTTTTATCGGGAATCCAGATTGTGTGAAATCAGCAATTTATGGATTCCCGTTTTCACGGGAATGACAATCTAAGCTAGGCAAGAGACTCCTATGACAAAAGTTCGTTTTGCTCCCAGCCCCACGGGGAAGTTACATTTGGGAAATGTACGGGTGGCTTTGTTTAACTGGCTGCTGGCGCGGCATACCTCGGGCTGCTTTGTCCTGCGGATTGAGGATACCGACGTCCGGCGTTCCACATCCCAGGCGGAAGAGACCATCCTGGAAGATCTGCGGTGGTTGGGGCTCCACTGGGATGAGGGGCCCTATCGGCAGTCGGAGCGGCTCCCTGTTTACCGGAAATATGCCGGTGAGCTGATAGGCAAGAGACTGGCTTACCCCTGCTTTTGCACCCCGGAGGATTTGGAGCGGGAACGGAAGGAGCAAATCTCCCGCGGGCAACCGCCGAGATATGGCGGACGCTGCCGTGATCTGACAGAGGAAGCAAAAACAGAGTTTAGACGCAAGGGGAGAGAGCCTGCCTTGCGCTTTAGGGCAAATGCTGCGGCACAGTCGCAGGAGTCCCAAGTCAGGTTTCGGGACCTTGTTCGGGGGGAGCTGAGTTTTGAGGCAGCCGGCATCGGAGATTTTGTCCTGCTTAAAGCTGACGGCACCCCGGCCTATAACTTTGCCGTCGTGGTGGACGATGCCCTGATGGGTATTACCCATGTGCTGCGGGGGGAAGATCACCTATCCAATACTCCCCGTCAACTGCTCCTCTACCGCGCATTAGGCTGGTCGCCGCCCCAATTCGGCCATCTGCCGCTTATTTTGGGCCCGGACGGTCAACCCCTATCCAAGCGCCACGGCGACACCTCCGTCTCCCGGTTCCGCAACAGCGGTTATCTGCCGGAGGCTATGGCGGGCTATCTGGCTACTTTGGGTTGGTCTCCTAAAAACGATAAAGGTTTACTCTATCTGTCCGGCTTGGCAGAGCAGTTTTCGGTGGATAAATTAAGTAAGAGCCCCAGTATCTTCGACCAAAAAAAGCTTACCTGGCTGAACGGTCGTTATATCCAAGCCTTGACTATCAGAGAACTAACGGCGGCTTGTCTGCCTTACCTGCAAGCGGCAGGGTATATCCGAATAGAGCCGCCCAGGTTGGCACAACTGCTATCATCGGTACAGGCTGAGTTGAAAACGTTGGCGGAGGTAGCGGATAAGGTCAGGGTTTACCTGGAGCAGCCGGAGCCTGACCCGGAAGCCAAGGCGGTGTTGCAGCAACCGGAAGCCGGGAGGGTAATAGCCGCTGCCATAAAGCAATTAGCCGGATTTCAGGAACTCACGCCGGAGAACTTCCCGCAGCTTATCCAGGAGCTAAGACAGGAGCTAGGGGTAGGGGGACGCAAGCTGTATCAGCCCTTACGGGCCGCCCTCACCGGATGCCTCCACGGGCCGGAGCTAGTCCAGCTATTTACTATATTGGGCCGGGAAGAAATTATTGCTAGATTAGACAAGCGGATTAATATAACGTGAGTTCGCCATAAGATAATTAAGTAACTTACTGAAAAATTACCCCTATAAGATTACGGTTCAAGTTCCACTCTTTGAAAAAGATGGGTTAGGGCCCAATTTTATATCGAACTTAGATTAATATAAATGATAAGGCGATAAGGTAAGGCGTTCAACTATTTTACTAGGGAACCACTGCAATGGGACTGAGAGTTTATAATACGCTGACCGGGAAGAAAGAGAAGTTTATACCTCTGCGTGAGGGAAAAGTGGGGATGTATGTCTGTGGGGTGACGGTATATGACTACTCTCATATTGGCCATGCCAGGGGGGCGCTGGCGTTTGATGTTATCCGTTATCCGGCGCTACTTTGAGTATCGGGGCTACCAGGTGACCTATGTGCGTAACATCACCGATATAGACGATAAGATCATTAATGCGGCCCAAGCGGAAGGCTGCTCGACCAGGGAGCTTTCCAGCCGGTTTACAGAAGCTTACTGCCAGGACATGGCAACATTAGGGGTTCGTCCGGCCAACCATGAGCCTAAAGCCACCGAGCATATCCCGCAGATTATCGCCATGATAGTAAGCCTTATTCAAAGGGGTTATGCTTATGTAGCGGAAGGGAGCGTCTACTTTGAGGTGGGGAAATTCGCCGGTTACGGGAAGCTCTCCGGCCGCAAGACGGAGGATATGATCGCCGGAGCCAGGGTGGAGGTGGATAAGAGGAAGCGCCACCCGCTGGATTTTGCCCTCTGGAAGGCGCACAAGCCCGGCGAACCCTATTGGGAATGTCCCTGGGGTAGGGGCCGCCCGGGCTGGCACATTGAATGCTCGGCTATGTCGACGCATTTTTTAGGTGATACCTTTGATATCCACGGCGGCGGGAAAGATCTGATCTTCCCGCATCATGAGAACGAAATCGCCCAATCAGAGGGGGCTTCGGGGAAACCTTTCGCCCGCTACTGGCTCCATAACGGCTTTGTGACCGTCAACCGTGAGAAGATGTCCAAATCCCTGGGAAATTTTTTCACTATCCGGGAGATTTTGGCAAAATATGACCCGGAAGTACTGCGGCTGTTCCTGCTCTCCACTCATTATCGTTCCCCCATAGATTTCTCAGACGATAAACTGGAGGAAGCCAAGCGCGCTCTGGAGCGCTTCTATAATACCTTACATAACATAGAACGGACTTTAAATCAGCCTGGAGAATCCCCCGGCAATACTGAATTGGAAACTGAGCTTAAGTCAAAGATCGACCAGTCTAAACAGCAATTCGTAGGGCACATGGATGATGACTTCAACACAGCCGCCGCATTGGGGGCTATGTTTGATCTGGCCAGAGAAATAAATGTTTTTCTCCAAAAAGTCAAACCGGGATGTGGCTGTAATGTTCTAAAAGATGCCAGAGACCGACTGGTAAAACTGGGTGATATTTTAACATTGGGGAAAGAGTTTAAAAAAAGGGTCGCTATTAGAAGGTCGATGGCGATCCCCGACCATATCATAAAAAAATTAAGAGAGATACGTGCCTGGGCTTCAGAGGTAACTGGGGTTAATCTTAAAGAACCGCTGGATCCTCAGGATCCCATAGCTGACATTATTTTCTTTCGGGATACGGCTCGGGCGGGGAAAAAATGGGCTGTTGCGGATGAAATTCGACAACGATTAGCAGCTTTAGGTATCCAACTGGAGGATCATCCCCAAACGGGAACCGCCTGGCGTCTTAAACATTAGAACTTAGCGCACCTTACGGTGCGGACCTTTGCTGTGCTGTCAGGTGTTACCACCTGACAGCCATCATACTATGATAACCTTTATTAGCAGGTAGGTGTCAGGAGGTAACTCCTGACAGCAAAGCAGGGCTGTTTAATTCTATCCAACCCCCCTATACTCCATGACCCTGGATATGTTCAGAGCGTTTCGGTACAATTCCAGGGCGATGTTATCAACCTTATTAGCCCCAATACGGTTCACTTAAGCTAATATTTATGCTATACTACTGTTATCACAATAAAACAGTGGAGGATCATAAATATGGCTCGAACAAGTG